>JBEIUK010000160.1:0-6871 GCA_040374415.1 Gemmatimonadaceae bacterium
CCCAGAATGGCGTTCATCACGACCAGCGGGAAATAGTCCGCATGCTGCCGTGGGACCGCCACATGCCCCACGCGAATCTCCGACTGCGGCGCATCGGCCTTGTGCACAAGATGCACGCGCGCCTCCGCATACCGCGGCGCATCCAGCGGCTCCTGCACCGCCGGCGCCGTGCCACTCCACTCGCCCAGACACCGCTGCACCTGCCGCACCGCTTCATCAGCGGTAATGTCACCGACAATCATGAGCGCCGTCGCATTCGGGCGGAAATAGGCCTGATGATAGGCCACCACCCGATCGCGCGTCACGCGCTCGATGCTCTCTTCATCACCGCCGGCAAGGCGCGCAAAGCGCGACTCCGCACGATAGATCAGGCGGGAGAAGTAGACATCCGCAAGGCCGCGCGGTTCCGCACGCAGCTGCGCGAGATCCGACTGCCGCTCGCTCCGCAACCGGGCGAGCTCCGACTCCGGAAAGGCCGGTTCGCAGAGCACTTCGGCGAGCACCGAAAAGCCGTCTTCGACGCGAGAGGCCAGGGCGGTGAGCTGCACGATCGCCGAATCCCAGTCAGCGCCCGTGTCGAGCGTACTCCCCAGCATTTCCAGCCGCTGCGCGAGCTGCAGCGCCGTCATATGCCGCGTCCCTTCATTGAGCGCGCGCGTCGCGAGCTGCGCCATCCCTTCCGCCTCGCGCGGATCACGCGTGGCGCCCCCTTCGATCACCGCCAGAATGGTGACCACCGGATAGGCGTGCATCGGTGCCACCACGAGCCGCAGCCCGTTCGACAGAATGCGCGTTTCGAAGTGCGGGAAGTGATACGGACGGGGCGCGCCGGCCGCTGGGCGCGGCGGCGCCCCGCTGCCCATCAGCGTCTCTGACGTCTCGCTCATGCCGCCACCGCGTCCGTCGCGTCCGGCGACGGCACATACAGCAGCAACACCCGGTTGTCCGGGCCCAGTCGCTCCCGCGCGAGGCGCGAGACATCGGCGGTCGTCACCTGCTGATAGCGGGCCACCTGCTCGTTGGCGAGCTCCGCATTGCCAAAATACGTCGCAAAGCGCGACAGCTGATCGGCGCGTTCCGCCGCAGACTGCAGACTCGTCACAAAGCTCGTTTCAATGAGGGCCCGGGCGCGAGCGACTTCATCATCGGTCACCCCATCCCGGTGCAACTGATCCAACTCGGCCAGCACCGCCGCTTCGAGTTGCGCCGCCGAGACGTCGGCATGCGCGGTGACGTCGACGACGAGAATGTCGCTCCCCTTCGAGAGATCGTAGGTAAAGGCGCTGGCCTGTGACGCCACCCGCTGCCCGCGCACGAGCGACTGCTCAAGCCGACTGCCGGTGCGGAGTCCAAGAATTGCCGCCGCCAGACTGGCCGCGTAGTAGCCATCGGTGCCAAAGACCGGGGTGCGTGACGCCACAAAGAGGCGCGGCAGCGCGACCGCATCTTCCACCACCTCGCGCACCGTCGTGCCAATCACCGGCGCAACCGTCATATCGGCCAGCGGGGGACGCGAGGTCGCTGCCGGAATCGGACCGAAATAGCGCTCGATGAGCGCCATCGTTTCCGCGCGATCCAAGTCGCCGGCCACGGTGAGCACCGCGTTATCGGGCGAGTAGTAAGTGCGGAAGAAATCGGCGACATCGTCGAGCGACGCCGCCGACAGATGGTCCATGGAGCCGATCAGCGAATGATGAAACGGATGCGTCTCCGGGAAGCAGAGCGCCGGGAGCCGCTCCCACCACGTGCCGTACGGCTGGTTGTCCACCGACCAGCGCCGTTCGTTTTTCACGACGTCGCGTTGCGTATCGAGCTTTTCCTGAGTCAAACCCGGGAGGAACCGTCCCATCCGGTCCGCCTCCAGCCAAAGCGCGATCGCGAGCTGGTTGGAGGGGAGCGTTTCGTAATAGTTGGTGCGATCCAGCCAGGTGGACCCATTCAGGGTGCCACCAGCCCGTTGCACCAGCTCGAAGTGCTCGTTCGCGGCTACATGCTCCGACCCTTGGAACAGCATATGTTCAAAGAGATGGGCGAGACCGGTGCGCTCCAGCCGTTCGTTGGCGGAGCCCACATGGTACCACAGATTGACCGCGACAATGGGTGCCGTATGATCCTCGGAGAGGACCACCTGCAGGCCATTTGGGAGGCGATAGCTCTCAACAGGAATGCGCATGGTTCAATATTGGTCACCGGTACACCGATGCGCGAACCCCTGATGTTTCATGGCACCGTTTGCTACGCCCTTGTGTGATGGAGCCCTATCGGATGACTGTGCGCCACGTTATACCCGCGCTGACCCTGCTCGTCGGCCTCATCGGCTGTGCCGGTGACGGGCCGCAGGTGCCCACCACCTTCACCCCCGCCAGCGGCACGACGCTGCAAATGTCGGGGACGGTGGCGAACAGCGTCGGCGCCCCACCACAGGTCCAGATCCTGGATGCCAAAGGACGCGGCATCAAAGGGATCACCGTGCGCTGGGTCCCGGGGGCCAACAGCGGCACCGTCGTCAACGATTCCAGCACCACCGATAAATCCGGTGTGGCCCTCTCCGGCGGCTGGAAGCTCGGCACCGCCGCCGGCGCGCAAACGCTGACCGCCTCGGCGCAGGGGCTCTCGTCGGTGACCTTCACCGCGCAGGTCGCGCCCGGTGCCGTGGCCACCCTCGTGCGCCTCAGTCCGGACGATCAGCGGAGCACCGTCAACACCCCGGTCGCGTCACCCCCATCGGTGCAGGCACGTGACATCTACGGGAATCCGATTCCCGGCGTCCCGGTGACCTTCAGCAGTGCCACTGGCGGCGGTACCATCGACGGCGCGCAACAGGTCACCAACAGCACCGGCAACGCCACCGCCACCAGCTGGAAGCTCGGCACCATCGCGGGACTGCAAACGGCCGTGGCCACCTCCGGCAGCGCGCTGCAGGCGTCGTTCAATGCCATCGCCCTGGCGGGCCCTGCCGCCAATCTGGTCAAAGCGCTGGGGGATGCGCAGGAAGGGGTCACCGGGACCCCCATCCCCACACCCCCCGGGGTGAAAGTGGTCGACAGCTACGGCAACGCCGTGGGCAATATCCCCGTGACCTTCACCCCCGGCCCCAACTCCGGGTCAGTGCTGAACGGGATCATCAGCTCCGATCCCGCAACGGGCGTCGCCATTGTGGGGAGCTGGGTGCTTGGCACCGGCAGCACGCAAACGCTCATCGCCACCAGCACGTCGCTCCCCGGCAAATCGGTGACCTTCACGGCGACCGGACTCACCTCCGCCTTCAACATTGACGTGCGCTTTATTGGCACCGGTGGGACGACGGCGGTGCGGCAAGCGTTCATCAACGCGGCAGCCAAATGGCGCCGCATGATCGTGGGCCATGTGCGCAATTCCACACTCAACCGCGCGCCAGGCGACTGTGTCTCCTGGATGCCCGCCATCAACGAAACGATCAGCGATGTGGTGATCTTTGCCCGCATCGGTCCCATCGACTCTGGCGGCACCAACGGCCTCAACACGCTCGCCCGTGCCGGCCCATGTCTCTACAACACACAAGATCTGCTGACCACCACCGGGCTCATGGAGTTCGACGAATACGATGTCCCCAGCATGATCACCGATGGCACCTTTGGTGACGTCGTGCTCCACGAAATGGGACATGTCCTCGGCGTCGGCTCACTCTGGCGCGTCGGGGGACGTACCCTGCTGGCCGATGCCGGCTCCGCCGCCCCCTACTTCACCGGACCAACCACGCTCGCGGCGTTCCGCACGATCAATACGGTCACCTTCGCCTCAGGGAATCCGGTGCCGGTCGAAGGGAATCAGTATCCGGTGGGAACACGGGATGCGCACTGGCGCCAGAGCATCTTTGGCAAAGAGCTCATGCAAGGGTTCGCCAAGGCTGGCGGCATGCCTTTAAGTCGCGTGACCGTCGCGTCGCTGCAGGATCTCGGGTACGTCGTCAATCTCAACGCCGCCGATCCATTCTCCATCACCGCCGGGATCGTGCGCGGCTTCCCGGAGCCTGCAGTCACCGCCGACGTGCATCTGCACGACGGGATCGTCTGGGAGATGTTGGGTGTCGATGGGCGCGGCCGAGTCGTGAACCGGATTCCACCGCTGCGCTAACGGCTACGGCAACAGCTCTTGGATGACATCGGTGGGTAACGCCACCGATTCGCGCAGGACATACTCGAGCGCCATCCATGGATTGGCCGAGATGGGGCTGGTGCGGGTGGGTGACGGGGATGGCGCCATCCCATTCAGCCGCGCCAGCACATCAAGACGCAGCATATGAAAGGGATCGCTCACGAGCAGCACGCGCGGGCGGAGTGCGCCGGTGCTGCTGTCGTTTCGAATGAGCGCAGCCGCACTGCGGATCGATTCCTGCGACGTGCGTCCCTCGGTTTCGACCAGAATCGCCGACGCCGGCACTCCACGCCGAATGGCGTACCGCTGACCGGCCTCCGCTTCGCTCGTATGTTCGCCGTCTTGGTGCCCGCCCGTCAGCACGAGCCGTGGGGCACGATGCGCATGAAAGAGCGTGATCGCATGATCGAGTCGCGCGCGGAGCACCGGTGAGGGACGACCGTCATACTGGGCTGCACCGAGGACAATGATGGCATCGGCGGCCGTGGGTTCATGACTGTCGCGTTGCGACCAGATCACGACGCCGGCCAAGCAGACCATCCACCCCGCGACGAGGCCAGCGCTGAGCCACCGCACCCCACGAATCAGCGGCCGCACCCCACGCGATGGCATCACTCAGCCAATGACCCGCTGTTCGCCGGGGGACGGCGTGTCCACCGTGTACCCATCGGCGCGGAGCGCCGCCGCGAAGGCGTCCTGCGCCGGGATTTCCCCATGGACCAGATGCACCCGGGGGGTCGCGCGGCCGGTGGCGGCTCCACCCTGGCGCACCGCATTGAGCCACGCATGCAGTTGCGTGCGATCGCCATGAGCGCTGTAGCCGTTCAGGATCTCCACCTGTGCATTGAGTTCCACCTCGTCGCCGAGGATGCGGATCACGCGCCGCTGTTCCACGAGGCGACGACCGGGGGTGTGCTCCGCCATGAAGCCCACGATTAACACGGTGTTCCGCGGATCACTCGCGCCATGCCGGAGATGATGCAGAATGCGCCCCGATTCCACCATCCCGGAGGCGGCAATGATGACCATCGGGCCGGTCTGGCGGTTGAGCGCTTTCGACGCCTCAACATCGCGGGTGTAGCGCACCAGTTCGAAATCGAAGAGATGGCTGTCGCCGCGCACCAGCTCTTCGCTCCGGTCAAAGATCTCCGGATGCATGCGGAAGACCGACGTGGCATCGGTGGCGAGCGGTGAGTCGATATACACCGGGATCGCCGGGATCTTCCCTTCGTGATAGAGCCCATGGAGATCATACACGAGCTCCTGCGTGCGTCCGACCGCGAAGGCGGGTATCAGGACCCGTCCACCGCGTGCTGCCGTTTCGCGCACGACGCGGGCGAGCTGCTCGCGTGCCCCGTCCACCGACTCATGGTCCCGGTCGCCGTAGGTCGACTCGCAGACAATCGTGTCGGCGCCCCCCGCTGGGGGATCCGGATCGCGAATGATGGAGAGCCCGGTGCGGCCAATATCCCCCGAGAAGACAATCCGGCGGAGCTCCCCATGCTCCTGCGCTTCCACCACCACGGAGGCGGAGCCCAAGATGTGCCCCGCATCGGTGAACTGCGCCCGGACCCCGTCGGTGACCTCAAACCATTTGCCGTAGGGCATCCCCACCATGTAGTCCTGGGTGCGCCGGGCGTCGTCCATGGTGTACAGCGGATCCGCATGGGGCCGCCCATGCCGCTCGAGGAAGTCGGCGTCTTTTTCCTGAATGTGCGCGGAGTCGGCGAGCATCACGGCGCACAGATCGCGCGTCGCCGCCGTCGCCCAGATCGTCCCCTTGTAGCCGTTCCGCACGAGGAAGGGGAGGCGCCCCGCGTGATCGATGTGGGCGTGGGTCAGGATAATCGCGTCGATCTCCGCGACCGGCAGCGGCAGGCGGGCATTCTTCTCCCGGCTCTCTGATCGGCGCCCCTGAAAGAGCCCGCAGTCCACGAGAATGGTGCGGGTCCCGACCCGCAGGATGTGGCAGGAACCGGTGACTTCTCGCGCCGCCCCGCTGAACTCGATGTGCATCGATGCGCCCCCTCCGGTCAAAGACCGAGGGCGACGCCACTCACCGCTGTCGCAGCGACGGCACGTCACTCTCGGGGTCAATGCGCGCCGCCATCTGGTCGAACAGCTTCAGCACCGACCGGTCGGCGAGCGCATACCATACGAACAGGCCGGCTTTCCGCCGCCGTACGTATCCTAATGTATGGAGATGGTGGAGGTGCTTCGAGGTGTTCGCTTGGCTGAGCCCGGTTGCGGCCACGAGATCGTTCACCGTCCGCTCCCGCCGACGCAGCGCGTCCAGCAGGCGTAACCGTGCCGGTTCGGACAGTGCCCGAAAATGCACGCCCACCGCGTGGAACAACGATTCGGTCAACTCAGGACGAGCCATATCACCCTTTGGCTAACGCCGTACGTGACGGGACAGCACTCGGAATTCCCCGGAGATCCATACCGGCCACAGCTGCGCCGGACCTGCCATAGCACTCGCACATATACCGCCCGATCACGTCTCGCCAGGACGCAACCAGCGACGGGTCCGGGGCGGGGTGAATTGGGCCATCCGATCCACCAACCGCTCGGCGTCCTCGTCGATCACCAGCCACGCTTCCGGCGAGCCGCGCAAAAACCCCTCGGCCCCGACATGCGCCAGCATGGCGACCAGCGGCGACCAGTAGCCCTCGACATTCAGCAGCCCCAGTGGCTTCTGATGCACCCCGAGCTGGGCCCAGGTCCAGGTCTCGAA
>JBEIUK010000331.1:0-1968 GCA_040374415.1 Gemmatimonadaceae bacterium
CCACCCCTCGAGATCCCTGCGTAGAAAGCGAAAGACGCGCCCTCGTGGAGGACGCGTCTCTCGTGCGTTTGGCGAGGGCTGCTGTTCGCAACCACTCTTGAAGTCGGGCTGACAGGATTTGAACCTGCGACCTTTTGACCCCCAGTCAAACGCGCTACCAAACTGCGCTACAGCCCGTCGGGTTGTCTTCGGTGGCGACTGCGCGGGTCAAGCCACATCCAGATGCCGTTCGCCCGGCTCCGCGATGCCGTGAACACTTGACCAGTCAATCTCCGCCAATCACGCGTGCCACCAGCGCCGTGAACAGTCTGGTTCCGTTCGTCCACATGAACGATGTCGAGGCGTCGATGGGGAGATCATGCTCGCCCGCGCCGACGGACTCACCGTCCCTTCAAGCGGGCGAGCCCGCCGTCCACCCCAAGCACCTGCCCTGTCGTCCACGCACTTGCCTCGCCCAGCAGGAATGTGATCGCGCGGGCAACTTCCTCCGGTTGTCCAATGCGCCCCAGCGGGTGCATCGCCACCGAAGCCTTCAGGGCTCCCTCGTTCTCGGTGATCCGCCTGGCCATCGGCGTGGCGACGAGGCCCGGGGCGACGGCGTTGAAGCGGATGCCAGACCCCGCATAGGTCGCAGCGGCGGCACGCACCAGCCCCTCGACGCCCGCCTTCGCCGCGGCGATGGCTTCATGATTCGGCAGGCCGACACTTGCCGCGCAGGACGACATCAGGACCACGCTTCCGCCCGTGCTCTTCATGTGCTTGCCCGCCGCTCGAGTCAGCGCGAACGCCGTTCGCAGATTGAGGGAGATGGTGTCCTCAAAGTCCTGCGCCGTCGTCAGGTGCGCGGGCCTGAGCAGGATCGAACCGGCGAGATTCACCGCTCCGGTGATGCCGGGATGGGCCTGGAACACCGCGTCGACCGCATCGAAGTCCCGCGCGTCCAGGCACGCCGTCTGCGCCCCGCACGTGGCGGCAATCTCGCCGAGCGCATCGGGGGTGCGGCCCGCAAGAACCAGCGACCAGCCGTCCCGATGGAGCAGCTCAACGAGCTGTCGACCGATGCCACCCGCGGCGCCGATCACGAGACACTTTCTGTCTGTCATAAAGACTCCTTCCGTGTTTCTCGCATGGCTTGCCCAACAGGGTCCTGCGGAGGTCACGCGCCACATGCAGCAAGTCGAGAGCGTTGATCCCCGAGCATGGCCGGGGCGCTCCCATCGATCCACCCCTTTGGTCGGGCGCGAGCGTTTCGCCGCTTCACTCTGCCGCGCACGCATGTGCTGCGGCGCCACTGCAAGAGAAGGCTCCAATCACCCGACACCGATCATCAGATCTGCACGGAGTCTCAGACGGGATGATCCGATGCGAGCGACTCCGTCACCAGTCCCTCCGATGCGTTCATCGAAGGGCTTCACTCTCGAGCAAGTCGGGCTGACAGGATTTGAACCTGCGACCTTTTGACCCCCAGTCAAACGCGCTACCAAACTGCGCTACAGCCCGTCGGGTTGTCTTCGGTGGCGACTGCATGCCACCGACGTTTCGTCGGTTCAGGCGGCGAACGGAACGCCGCCAAAAGCGGACAGGGCGGGATTCGAACCCGCGATACGGTTACCCGTATACAGCATTTCCAATGCTGCTCCTTCAACCGCTCGGACACCTGTCCGACGAGCCGCACACTATACCGAACCTTGCGATGCCGGCGGTTGTGTCGGATTTTCCGTCGAATTGACCGTTTGGGAGGGGGCGGCAGGGGCGTCGGGCGAAGGCGGGGGCGCAGGAGCGTCGGCTGGCGTCTCCAGCAGAACACCAAGCGCATCGTCCGTTCGCTGGAAGATGTGCACGGATGAGGGCGCCGTGTCGCCTGCCGTTTCGGCCACCACCACCAACTCCCCCGTGGCGGCGACCGTGATGCCGAACACGCCTCCGCTTGCGGGACTCGACGAGGTGAGTTCGAACAGCGGCCGCCAC
>JBEIUK010000145.1:0-7697 GCA_040374415.1 Gemmatimonadaceae bacterium
CGTCGCGTTGATCCCGCTCGCGCTGCAGCGTGCCGATCCTCCGTGTGTCACGCTCTGTGCCCTCCAGGCCGAATCGGCGTGGCGCACGCGATGTGCCCATGGAATCGCGCTGCACGCGACCGTGGGGGCGCAGCTCCTGGCGGCGCAGGCGCGGGGGGCGCGGATAGTCCTGCGCGCGGATTCTGCGCGGCGTGAGGTCGAGGGGATGCTGCGGCAGGCGGGACTCGATGCGCTGGCCGCCCTTGTGCGCTGTGCCGACGATGGTCCACCCCGCGTGGATCCCTCCGTGGCCGCGAACGCCACCGCGAACGCCACCGCGAGCGCCACCGCGAACGCCACCGCGAGCTCGACCGCCGCGCAGTCGTATCGCGCCATCGCACAACGGCTGGCAGTCTGGCCACCCATCGCCCGCACCACCATTCATGAGGCGGGTCGCTACGCGACGGCGATCGCCTCCGCTACTCTTCGCGCATGACGACCGACGCTTCCATCACCCCCCCCGCGACCGCTCCCTTCTCGGTCCCGGTCCTCACCGCGGCCGATCACGCCGCCGTCGCCGCCCGCGCGACGGGCGTGGTCTGGTGGCCACTGGAGGGACGCTGGTTTCAGTGTCAGGGGCCCAAGACGGTCGAGGCGCTGAACGGCCTGGTGACCAACGATGTCGTCAAGCTGCCGGTGGGGGAGGCCCAGCATGCGGCCGCGCTCACGGCGAAGGGCAAAGTGATCACCGACCTGCTCCTGGTACGCCACGATCCGACGACGGTCCTGGCGTGGGTGCCAACGGCGGGCGCCGACGCGTGGCAGGCACTGATCCGGAAATACGTCAATCCGCGCCTCTCGGCGATGACCGACGTCTCGGCGCAGTGGCATGGGGTCCTGCTGACAGGCGCTGCCGTCCCTGCGGTCCTCACCGCTTTCGGGGAGGCCATGACGCCTCCCTCGGCGGAGGGATCGGCAATGGACGGCTGGCACGTCGTCCCTGCCCCCTTCGGCCTGTCCGCCCCCTCGGCGCTGGTGCTGGTCGCGGGTGATGCGGCGAGTGCATCGCTCCGCGCGGCGCTCAATGCGCCGGGGAGCCATCGGGCGAGTCCAGCGCTGGCCACGGTCCTGCGAGTCGAGGCGGGATGGCCGGCGCTTGGCGTGGAGATGGACAGCGAGACGCTGGCCCAGGAAGCCAACCTGGACGCGCTGGGCGCGATCTCCTTCACCAAGGGGTGCTACACCGGGCAGGAAACGGTGGCCCGCATTCACTTCCGGGGGCACGTCAACCGACAGCTGCGCGGGCTGGCCTCCGCCCAGGTGCTCGAGCCCGGCGCGACGGTGCTGGGGGCGGAGGATGCCGTCATTGGGACGGTCCGGAGCGCGGTGGACTCCCCGACGTACGGGGGGATCGCCCTCGCCATGCTGCGCCGGGAGTTACCGGTGGGTGGAACCGTGGCGGTGGTTCAGGGGTCTGACCGGATCGCAGCGACGGTGGCGGCGTTGCCGTTCGGGGCCGCGTAGGGGGGAACGCACAACGGGGCGCGTTCCGAAGAACGCGCCCCGTGTGGTGATGCGGGCCGAGGCCCGTATCGACTGGTCGAGCTTAGTGCTTGACCGAATCCTTGGCCGGCGCGGCGGCGGCCGGCGCAGCAGCGGAATCCTTCTTGGTCGTGTCCATGGCCGGCGCTTCAGCCGGGGCGGCAGCCGGGGCGGCGGCCGAATCAGCCTTCGGGGCCTCTTCCTTGGCGGAGCAGGCGGCGAACACGAGACCGGCAACGGCGAACAGAGCGATGCGCTTCATGAGATATCTCCGAGCAATGGCGTAGGATGCGCCGTGCGTCAGGGAAGCGCACGGCCCCCCCGGTGGGACCCGACGGGGTTCAAGCACAAGGAATGTACCGACAGGAATAGCCCTGTCAAGACCGCGTTGCTCAGCTGTGACGTGAGCCAACCCCCAGCGGCACAAGCAGTTCGGTCCCGCAACCGATTACCGGGAGCATTGGACCGTGCGTCCGGACCGGTATTTCGAGCCGCCATCGAGAATTTCGGCCGTTCGGGAACCATGGCGCCCATCCCGGTGCTGATCAGACGTCTCCTGAATCCCCCAGCCCTCGAGGGTTTGTGTCCCGTCTTCCCGACACGCTCGGCGCGCTCCGCCGCTCTGCGTACGCCACCACCCGTCCCGCCAGCGTCAAGGACGAGATCCGCCGCAATCTGATCGCCAGGCTGCAGGCCGGTGGCCCGCTCTTCCGGGGGGTCCTCGGCTACGAGGACACCGTGATGCCGCAGATCGTGAATGCGCTGCTGTCGCGGCACAACTTCATCCTGCTTGGACTCCGCGGCCAGGCCAAGTCCCGGATCCTGCGCGCATTGGTCACGCTGCTCGATGAGCAGATGCCGGTCGTGGCGGGTAGCGAAGTCAATGACAATCCCTTTGCGCCGATCTCCAAGTATGCGCGGCAACTGATCGCGGAGCAGGGCGACGACACGCCAATCGCGTGGGTGCAGCGCGATCAGCGCTATGTCGAAAAGCTGGCCACGCCGGACGCCACGATTGCCGACATCATCGGCGATGTCGATCCCATCAAGGCAGCCCGGGGCGGGCATCTGCTGGGCGATGAGCTGACGATGCACTACGGCATGCTGCCGCGCGCCAACCGCGGGATCTTCGCGTTGAATGAGCTCCCGGATCTCGCGGGGAAGGTGCAGGTCGGACTCTTCAACATCATGCAGGAAGGGGATGTCCAGATCAAAGGCTACCCCGTGCGCCTGGCGCTCGATGTTCTGCTCTGCTTCACGGCGAATCCCGAGGATTACACCGCCCGCGGCAAGATCATCACGCCGCTCAAGGACCGGATTGGCAGCGAGATCATCACCCACTATCCCGAGGAAGTCGCGCTCGGTGTGTCGATCACGAAGCAGGAGGCGTGGACGCACCGGGACGGTGGTGTGGCGGTGCGCATTCCGGATCTCATTGAAGAGGTGGTCGAACGCGTCGCCTTCGCCGCGCGTGACGACAAGCGCATCGACAAGCGCTCGGGGGTGTCGCAGCGCATGCCCATCACCGTGATGGAAAATGTGGTCTCCAATGCCGAGCAGCGGGCGCTGCGCGCCGGTGAGACCGAGGCCGTGCCGCGCGTCACCGATGTGTACAGTGCCCTCCCCGCCATCACCGGGAAGATCGAGCTCGAGTATGAAGGGGAGTTGGTGGGTGGCGCCACGATTGCGCGCGATCTCATCCGGCGGGCCTGTGACGCGACGTTGCGGGAACGGGCGGGTGATCTTGATACCGACGAGATCGTGATCTGGTTCGACGCGGGACGCGCGCTGCAGGTGGCCGACGATGTGCCGTTGCCGCTGGTGAAGCAGGGGCTCGCGACGGTGCCGGGGCTGGTGGACATGGTGACGGCGCTCGGGCTCGCCCCGCGCGGTGATGACGCCATGATTGTCGTGGCCTGCGAACTGGTCCTCGAGGCGCTGGTCGCCCGACGGAAGATCTCCCGGAATGATGCCGGGACGTATGCTCGGGCCGAGCGGGAACCGCGCCGGAAAGGCGGGGCGACCGAGTTCTGAGGTGACGGTGGTGGCAGGGGGCGAACGCGCCCCTGCCTCGTCGCGAAGCATGCGCAGGGCACCGCAGGGATCCGGTGCGGGGCGGTGGGTTACGAGGCGTGGGCTGCCTCGTCCCCACCGTGTCGGGCCGAGTGGTCCTTTTTTCGCTGAACCTGCCCTATGCACGCTGCCCAGGTCTATCTGCACCAAAACAATGCCGGATTGAGCCGCCACGCGGGGATCTTGCGCGAGGTGCTCGTCGATGCTGGGTTTCAGGTGGACCACCAGGGCATTCCGGCGCGACGGCGTGGCGAGCGGTACCGGGCGCGGGCGCGGTCTTGGCTGCCGCGGCAGCAGCGGACTCGGCTCAATGTCTTTGTCGAATCACTCGTCCCCGCCGCCTTTCACACGGCGCGGCGCTCGGCGTTCATGCCGATGCAGGAGTGGTTCGAACCCACCGATTGGCCGCTGCTGCGGTTGGTGGATGTGATCCTGTGCAATTCCCGGGAGGCGGCGCGCCTCTTCGCCGACTGCGGCGCCGAGGTCCACTGGACCGGCTTCACCTCCGTGGACCGGCTGGACCCGACGTGGCAGGGCCCGCAAGAGGGGATTCTGCATGTGGCCGGCCGCTCAGAGTTCAAAGGCACGGCGGCGCTGATTGCCTGTTGGCGGCGGCATCCTGAGTGGCCCATGCTCACGGTGGTGGGGCGCTCAGAGATGATTCCCGGGGATCTCCCGGCCAATGTCACCGCCCATCGGGGGATGCTCACCGATGAGGCGCTGCGCGCGCTGCAGAATGACGCGTGGCTGCACCTCCAGCCCTCGGAAGCGGAAGGCTTCGGCCATTGCATCGTCGAGGCGCTCAGTGTGGGTGGCGTGGTGATCAGCACCGACGCGCCGCCGATGACGGAAGTCGTCACCCCGGCCACTGGGTTTCTGGTGCCGTGGACGCACTCGACGCCGATGGGCGTGGGCACGCGCTATTTCGTGGACGTCGACGCACTCGAGGCCACCATTCAGGGGGTGCTGGAGAGCGGGAAAGACGGGCAGGCCGCGCGCCGTCAGGCGGCGCGCCAATGGTTTGTGGACAACGATCGGCGTTTTCGGCGCGACACCGCGCAGCTCCTGCACTCTCTTTAGGCCTCTTTCTGTGACCACGCCTTCCGTTCTGCCGCGTGATGCGGCCACCCCGCGCCCGCTGCCCCCCGAGCTGTCCCTGCTGGCTCCTGTGGTGGTGCATGATCTGATCCGGGTCGGCTCGCCACGCGACGGCGGCTACGTCATCCCCGCCTCGGTCTACAATGCCGCTGATGCGCTGGCGAGCTTTGGCGTGTCGATCGAATGGTCCTTTGAGACCGCCTTTCGCGGGCGGCATCCAAACGCACCGATTCATGCCTACGATCACACGGTGGGCGCCTACGAGTTTGCGCGTGAGATCTATCGCAGCCTGCGCCATCGGCTCGCGGGGCGCCCGTACAAGCCGTCGATCCGGGAGCGCATCGCCATTCTCCTGCGCTATCTGGGCTTCTTCCGTGGGCACACACAGCACTTTCCGGAGCGGATTGCCGGGACGGCGGCGTCAGGGGCCGCCACGATCGCCACCGTCTTTGACCGGTTACCCGGCCAGTCGCTCTTCGTGAAGTGCGACATTGAAGGCTCGGAGTATGAGGTGATTCCGGCGATCATGGCGCGGCAGGCACGCCTCTGCGGCATTGCCATCGAGTTTCATGACACCGACACCCGGCGCGCGGAGTTCCTGGAGGCGATCGCGCAGATCACCGAGGTGTTCGCCATTGTCCATGTGCATGCGAACAACTACGGGGGCATCGCCCCCGACGGGTTGCCGGCGGTGCTCGAGATCAGCTTCGCGCGCGTCCCCGTGGTGACGGCGCGTCGGGAGAGCTTGCCGATCCCCACGCTCGACGCCCCCAATTGGGATGAGGCCGCGGACTATCCCTTGGTCTTCGCCAGCTGAGGCGGCTGGGCCGCGCTAGAGGGTGCGCAGGGCGGGGCTTCGGCGATATGTCACCAGCGCATAGCCCAGGGTGAGGATCGCTGAGGTCCCGATCGCCCAGTGGACGCCGACGGCCCGCGCCAAGGCGCCCACGGCAAAGGCCCCAATGACCTGGGACAAGCCGACAAAGACCAACGAGTAGAACGCCATCAGACGGCCGCGATAGGCTTCTGGGACCCGCAGCTGTAGCGTCCCGTTGGCGATGGCGTTGAACATGATCATGACCACGCCAATGCCGAAGAGCAGGAGTTCGGCGAACCAGGGCACCGTGGTGAAGGCGAGCGCCAACACGAGCGTGGGGCAGATCACTCCGGTGGCCCGGAGCAGGCGCCCGCGTGACCAGTGTGCCAACGGTCCAGCGATGAGCAGCGCGCCAACCAAGCCGCCCACGCCGAGCGCCGCCAGCAAGGCGCCGTAGCCGCCCGCATCGAGCGCTAACCGGTCGCGGGCGAGCACGGGCATGAGCGTGATGAACGGCGACCCACAAATCGCGCCAATGGTCACCAGCCCAAGCAGGTCCCGGACGAGCCCTGGCTGATTTAAGTGCCGCAGCCCATCCACGGCCGAGCGTGTGGTCTCGGCCAGTTGTCCGCGAAGGCCACCGGACAGGAGCGCGTCGCTCGTCGCGATGCGGGTACCGCTCGGCAGGTCGGCCGGTGCGGGGAGGCGAATCTGAAAGACCCCCCAGAGCACGGCCAGGAAGCTCACCGCGTTGAGCCCGAAGCACCACGCGATCCCCAGGCGATGAATGACCAGCCCGCCGATCGCCGGGCCAATGATGCGGGCCAGGTTGAAGCCGCTGGAATTCAGGGCAATCGCGGCCGGGAGATCCTCTCGGCCGACCAGCTGGATGATGAAGGACTGCCGAGCCGGCACCTCGATCGCACTGGCCACCCCCTGCACAAAGGCAAGGACCAAGAGGATCGGAATGGTTACATGGCCGCGCCAGGTGAGGAGCCAGAGCACGACGGCCTGGAGCAAGAAGACCACTTGGGTCACGCGCACCGTCCGGAGCCGGTCCAGCCGGTCCACCAGCGCCCCGGCGTGCATGGAGAGGACGACGACCGGAGCGGCCCCAATGCTGGCCACCAGTCCCACGACAAAGGCGCTGTTGGAGAGCTGGAGCGAGAGCCAGCCAAGGGCCATCGTCTGCATCCAGGAGCCGATCAGTGACAGCGTCTGTCCCACCCAGAACAGGCGGAAATTCCGGTGGGCGGTGAGGACCCGGAACGGATTGCGGGATCGGCTTGGTGCGTTCATGCGTATAGCAATGTAGAACGCGGCTTGCTGCGGCGGCGATGGCTGGCTGCCGGGCAGGGACCGCGCCGGTGGTGGTTTCCCGATCCCTGTGGCGTCCCATGCGGTTTCATACCTACACGAAGTTCAATCCGCAGCTCTCCGATGCGGTCGATCTGCAGGCGCTGCTCGACCAGCTGGCGGATTTTCTGCTGCAATCCGGCTTCGCCGGAGGGAATCAGGGCTTCTGGGGGGATCCGGGTGAGGAGGCGGACCGCTCGGTCGACGCCCTGAAGGAAGCGATCCTGCAGGCGCTGATTGAATCCGGGCAGATCACCCCCGAGATGCTGGAAGCGTTGCGCGGCGACGGGGACGCGGTCTCGGAGGAGAAGCTGGCCGAACTGCTGGATGGGCTGGTGCAGCGGCTGGTGCAGGATGGGATGCTGACGCTCGATGCCCCGGGCCAGGTGCCCGCCGGCCACCAGCCGGTGACGGGCAAGGGATCGCTCGGGCAGGCGGCGGCCCAGGCGGTGCAATTCAATCTCACCGATCGTGGTGTGGATTTTCTGGGCTACAAGACGCTGCGGCATTTGCTGGGGTCGTTTGGCAAGTCGAGCATGGGGAGCCACGACACCCCGCAGCTGGCCACCGGCATTGAGTCCGACGCCTGGAGCAAGGCCTACGAATTCGGCGATGTGCTGAATCTCGATGTCCCAGCCACGCTCGCCAACGCACTCGCGCGGACGGGGTCGCTCGATGTGCCGATCGATCTCGATTACAGCGACCTGATGGTGCGGCAGTCGGAATACCGTTCCAGCTGTGCCACGGTGCTGCTACTCGACACCTCGCACTCGATGATCTTGTACGGCGAGGACCGGTTCACGCCGGCGAAGAAGGTCGCGCTCGCCCTCAC
>JBEIUK010000320.1:0-2297 GCA_040374415.1 Gemmatimonadaceae bacterium
CGGCGTCTTCGCGGGACTGGGTGAAGCGGTAGGCCAGCCGGTACAGACGGTCCAGATGCGGGCGCACGAGGGCGTCGAAACCCGACCCCTGCACAGGCGCTGCTGCTGGACTGAACCACTTCATGGCTCTAGACACGCTCGTTGGGTGATTCAGGTTCCATCTGTCCCGGCATCGGCGTCGGGTGACCGCTACGCGAAGGCTTATTATGATCGCCCGGACCCCCGACCACACAGTGCCCTGTCCGGAGTGCCCTCTTGCGAAAACTCCTCAAATTCCTCCATACCCTCGGCGCGATCGGCTTCGCCGGTGCCATAGCGGCACAACTCGTCCTGGTGTCCATCTCCCCGGAACCTGCCGATCTCGCGGGCTATGCCCTGATGCGCGAAGGCATCGCGGCCATCAGCAAATGGGTGCTGTTCCCGTCGATGGCTGCGGTGGTGGTGAGCGGCCTGCTCGCCATGGCGTTCAACCCTGCCTACCACGATGTGTTCTGGGCGTGGGTGAAGCTGCTCTTCGGGATATCGGTTTTCGAGGGCACGCTGGTGGGTGTGCACGGCCCGGTGATGCGCGAGGCCGCGAAGGCCGCCGAGGCGCTGGCGGGCAAGATCCCCGTGAGCGAGCTCGGCCACACGATGCACAACGAATCCGGCGCGATGCTCACGATCTTTGCCGTGGCGATGCTGAACGTGGTGCTGGGGGTGTGGCGGCCGAAGTCGTTGTGGGGGAAGGGCGCCAAGGCGAGTCACGAGGAGAAGGCTGAGGCGGGGTAGCCCTCTTGTCTCGGCGCCTTGTTGTCACCGAATCTGCGCGGGTATGATCGATCGTCATACTGCAGGACTTCATTATGAGCCAGACAAAGGTCGCGATCACAATTGAAGAAGGCGTTCTCGCCAGAGTGGACGCACTGGTCAGGCGCAAGGTTTTCAGTAACCGCAGCAGGGCGATCCAACAGGCTGTTCAGGAGAAGTTGGAGCGTATGGAGCAGAACCGGCTGGCAGAGGAGTGCGCCAAGCTTGATCCGTTGTACGAGCGATCCTTGGCAGAGGAAGGATTGTCCGAGGAGTTGGACGCGTGGCCAAAATATTGAGGGGAGAGATCCGCTGGGCTGATTTGAATCCCGTCAAAGGGCGGGAGCAGTTTGGTGAGCGTCCGGTGGTGATATTGAGCCACGACATCTTCAACGAGCGCTCGGGCACGGTCATCGCCATGGCGCTCACCAGCCAGGAGCAGCGCGCCGGTTTCCCGCTGACGCATGAGCTCGAGAGCCCAAGACTCCCCAAGCGTTCCTGGGTGAAGATCGGCCAGATCCGGACGCTCTCGACGGAGCGGATTGGCCGGAAGCTGGGCTCCGTAGCGCCAGAAGAGTTGGCGCATCTCGTCGAGGGTCTCAACGAAATCATCGGGAGCTGATGGCATGTACGAACTCCAACCTGCCGTCATCCAGTGCCCCTGTTGCTGGGAGCAGATCGAGATCCTTGTGGATTGCTCCATAGACTCGCAGGAATACGTCGAGGACTGCAGCGTCTGCTGCCGGCCGATCGTCATCACGGCGCATGCTTGGGAGGGTGAGTTGAGCGGTGTGGACGTGCGTTCGGAGGACGACTGAGTCTGCTTGCAGTCCCCGTCTCAATCCCTGAACCGCTTCACCAGATCCCCGTACGCATCGATCCGACGGTCCCGCAGGAAGGGCCAGATGCGGCGCACATCCTCGCTGCGGCCCAGATCGATATCTGTCAGCAAGACCTCTGCGCTGTCCCCGGAAGCCACCGACAGGAACTCCCCCTGCGGCCCCGCCACGAAGCTGTGGCCCCAGAAATCGAGCCCCGGCGCCTGTGCGTCCGGCGAGGCCTCGTGCCCGATGCGGTTCGCCACCAGCACGGGCAGCCCGTTTGCCACGGCGTGTGCGCGTTGCACCGTGACCCAAGCGTCGCGCTGCCGGGTTTTTTCGGCGAGGTCATCACGCGGGTCCCAGCCGATCGCCGTCGGGTAAAGCAGCAGGTCAGCGCCGGCGAGCGCCATCAGGCGTGCGGCCTCGGGGTACCACTGGTCCCAGCAGACCAGCACGCCCAGCTTGCCCACCGAGGTGGCGATCGGCGTGAAGCCCAGATCGCCCGGCGTGAAATAGAACTTCTCGTAGTAGGCCGGATCGTCGGGGATGTGCATCTTGCGATAGCGCCCCGCGATGCTGCCGTCGCGTTCGAACACCACCGCGGTGTTGTGGTAGAGCCCCGGCGCGCGCCGCTCGAAGAGCGAACTGACCAGCACCACGCCGCACTCGCGCGCCAGCGCGCCGAAG
>JBEIUK010000288.1:0-3018 GCA_040374415.1 Gemmatimonadaceae bacterium
GACCAATAACCGCGCCGATTTCGAAGCATTGATTGGTGCCACGGATATCCATCCGGGACTTGTCGTCATTCGCGAGAATGTGCGTCGTCCACGGCAACTCGTCTACTTTCGCGCGGTACTCCGTACCCTCGCGACAAGGCAGGATCTGATCAACCACATCGCCTTCATTGATCGTGAGCGCCGTGTGTCACTTATAGAGCGACCGGTCCTTTGAGGTCACGGCGGGCGGAACACTCCCACACCGCCCCGTGAGCGCGAGCACATCGGCCACGGGGCGTTCGGTGGGATCGGACGGCTTGTTGAGCACACGCACGGTGCCGGTCGCGGGATCGCGCACCGCGAGCGCCGACGACCCACCGCCATCGAGATTCATCGCGTCGCGCGCCCCCAGATCACGCAGCAGCGCGGCGGTCTCCCGCGTCGTCATCCCAATGCTGTAGCGCGGCTGCCGGCCGTCAATCACCACGAGCAGCAGCCGGCGCCCCTTGGCGCCAATGCCAATGGCCGATCGCGGATTGCGATCGCGAAACGACACCGCGCCGTCTTTGTCGAGGGTGGCGGAGTAGGCACTGTCGGCAACCAGCAGCGGAAAACCACCCACCGCCTGCGTCGGCATGAAGGGGGCGAGCGACGGTTCCACACGCACCGTGTCCCCCACCAGCAGCGACGCGCGGTCACTCTGGAGGAGCATGAGCGTATCGCCACGCGCGAGGCCACTGTGATACGACGGCAACGTGGCAATCCGATAGCGTGTCGCCGCGGCGCTCCCGCCCGTCACCGGAATGAGCTGCAGCGCCCCCGGGCGCGCGATCGAATCGAGCGTCTGTCCCCAGGCGGCGTCGACGATGCCCACCAGTCGGTTGGAAGGACGGTTCCACGAACCGATCGGGACACGCACCCCACGCGGGTTCACAATCGCCCCCGCCGCGGTGAAGCGCCCAATGTGCGGCCGTCCGGCGCTGTCCACCGCGAACACCGGCCGTTCGACGGGTCCGCTGATGAGCCGCCCGTCGGCCACCAACAGATTCACCGGCACGCCGTCGGGGGTGAAGGAGAAGAAATCGGCGTTGATGGTCGCAATCCCGCGATCGGCGGCCGGGAGATTGGCGAGGAAACGCGAGGTGGTCGTGCGTCCAATCGCCGTGGGCGCCCCCTTGATCGCCTGCGGTGTGATGCAGGCCGCGAGATCGACGTCGAGCACCTCGATGCGCATGAGCCCCGGCGCTCCAGTGCGCACGAGATGATGCCAGCGCACCCCCGGCGCGATGGCCTGCGTCTGGATGCTGTCGGCGATCGTGGCCGGGACCGTCCACGGCCAGTCGGCGCGGGCGGTTCCGGTGCGACCAGTGGCCGAGGCGCAGCCGTAGAGGGCGGCGAGCAGCAGGATGGCGGCGCCGCGTGATGGGGCGACCGATCGGTGCCGGCGAGGACGGGGCATGGGAAGACGGGGCATGCGCGGGACAATACCCGCCAAACAGAGCGGGGGAAGAGGGCGGTTGGGTCCAACGGGGGTCGGGGCGGAGTACATTGACCGGGTGTCCACCGAGCCCACTGCGACCCCGGCGACCGCGACCCCGGCCACTACGCCTCCGGCTATGGCGCCCTCGCCCTCGACCTCGCCCTCGCCCTCGCGGCTGCAGCTGCTCTTCCGGCGCCTCCAAGGCGCGGCCGACGCCGGCTGGGCGGGGAGCGTCGTCTTTGCGTGGGGGCTGCTGCAGGGGTGCGTCTTCCCGGGGCTCGCCGATGTCTTCTTCCTGCCGCTATCGCTCGCGCGCCCGCGTCGAGCCTATGGGTTGGCCCTGATTGCCACCGCCGGCACACTACTGGGGAGCCTCTTCCTCTTCGGGGTGGGCGCCTTTGCCCGGAGCTGGCTCGAAGGGCCGCTCGCGGCGTGGATGGGGCTCACCCCCGCCGAGCTGACCCATTACCAGCAGCTGCTCGGCCGCTACGGCGCCGTGGCGATCTTTGCGAGCACCTTGAGCCCCCTCTCCACCAAGCTCACGAGCATTGCCTCGGGGATGATCGGCGTTCCCTTCCCCGCCTTCACCGCCGCCCTCCTCGCCGGCCGGCTGACCCGGACGCTCGCTCTCGCGTGGCTCGTGCGGCATGGCGGCGCATCGGCGCTCGCACGCTTGATCGAGCCCGGCCCAGCCGCCCCGCGCTGACGCCCCTCGGCTGACCACCGGCGGCCACGCCGCCCCGGGGTGGCGTGGCGTTGCGGCGGGGGCGATACTCGGAGTTGCTTGTCGACGCTCGGCCTCGGCCTCACTATCGGCCTCGATGTCGGCCACTCCCACCGCACCTCCACGACGCTCATGCACATAACCTGGATCGACTGGCTCATCGCCGCCGCGTCCATTTTGGTCTGCTTCGTTCCGGCGCTCTTCCTCGCCAAGCGATCGTCGTCGAGTACGCAGGAGTTTTTCGGCTCCGGCCGATCGGTCCCCTGGTGGCTCGCCGGATTGTCGATGGTCGCCACGACCTTCTCCTCCGATACGCCGAACTGGGTGACGGAACAGGTCCGCCGCTACGGCGTGGCTGGGAACTGGCAATGGTGGGCCTTCGTGCTCACCGGCCTCGCCACGGTCTTCTTCTTTGCGCGCCTCTGGCGTCGGTCGGGCGTCCTCACCGACCTCGAGTTCTACGAGCTCCGCTATTCCGGACGCTCCGCCTCCATGGTGCGCGGCTTTCGCGCGATTTATTTGGGGCTCTTTTTCAATTGCTTCATCATGGGGATGGTCACGTTGGCGGCGTGCAAGATCGCCAACATCCTCTTCGGCCTCACCGCCTGGCAAACGATCGCGATTTGCGGTGTACTGAATGTCGTTTTTGCGGCGCACTCCGGACTCTGGGGCGTGCTCGTCATCGACATGATTCAGTTCTTCATCAAGATGACCGCCGTCTTCGCCGCCGCCTGGTTCTCCCTCGTGGAAGTCGGCCGTCGCCTCGGTGGCGACGCGAGCGGCTGGACCGGCCTCAAGCTCCTCGTGGGGAAGCTCTCGACCCTGCAGGTGAACC
>JBEIUK010000192.1:0-5463 GCA_040374415.1 Gemmatimonadaceae bacterium
CGGCATCACCGCCGCGAGTTGTGTGGCCGCTGCCTGCACGGCGGCAAGCGACGGAAAGATGTCGGGGTTGAGCGTGGTCATATGGGGAATCTACGAGCCGCTGCCGTAGCGGCGCACGTAGCGTCCCACATCGAACTTCAGCTTCGCGCGCGCGGTGACCATCGGGCGGATCCCGCCCCAGATCGCCTTGTTCCCCCAGGGGCGGTCCCAGAGCCCCAGACACCACATGATGCCGCCAACGCTGTTCGGATCCCGCCCGTCGAGCGCGTACTTGTCATTGAGATGGAAGAGCCACGAGCGCGCCTGCTCATAGTCGTGCGTCCAGAGCAACACCGTTTTGCCCCAGAGCATCCGCGGATAGTTGTGAATCAATCCGGTGTCGACGAGCTGCCGCTGGGAGGCATTCCAGAGCGCGTCATGCGTTGCCGCCTGCTCCAGCGTCTCGAGATCGTACAGCACCGGACGCGGATCGCCGACGTGCGCCGCCATCGTCTTCTGGATCCACGCCGGGAGCGCGCCGAGCGTCTCAAAGTGCGGCGTGCGCAGGCACCAGTTGTATGAGAGCTCGCGCCAGGTCGTGACCTGCTGCACAAAGGCATCGAGCGATTCCGCCGGCGCGCCGCTCGCCCGTGCGACCCGCACCACTTCGGCACCGGCGACCTGACCGTAGTGCAGATACGGCGAGAGCTGGCTTGTCCCCTCCGCGTCGCCGGCTTCGTTGCGACGGGCTGCGTACTCCGGGAGCGCGCGGTCGACGAAGTGCGTCAGTCGCGCGAGCCCCGCCACACGACCCCCCGCCATCGCGGACACCGCCGGCACCGTGTGATCGATCTCGCAGGAGGCAATCGCGTCGGCGATGGCGTCGTTCGACATCGTGGCGATGGGCAGCGGCTCCGTGCCAATTGCTTCGCGGAGCTGCGCCCGCAGTGCCGCGGTCACGGCGACACGCGGCCCACGATCCGCGACGGGCTCCAGCGCGTGATCGAGGAGACGACCGATCTTCGGACGAATCGTGCGCGCGGCATATTCCGCCGTCGCGAAGGTGCCACTCGGCACGGTGCACACACTGTCCACCGCGAGCACGCGGCAGGAAACGCGCTGAGCAAAGCGCTCGGTGCGCGCCTGCACGCCGGCCGTGGGAAAGAGATCGGTGATGACGGCGTATGCGCCGGCGGCCAGCCGATCGACGATGCGGCGGTCATCGTCGCGGCGACGGCGGAGCACGAACTGATAATGCAGGCCGAGCGCCTCAGCGCGCTGTGCGGTGTCACGGGCGCCGTGCAGGATGAACGTGTGATGGCGGTCGGCGGCGTGCGGATAGGTGGGGTCAAGCCCCTGATGGATCACCAGCGGGAGGTTGACGCGGTCGGCGGTGCGGATCGCCGCACGGAGCGCCCAGTTCTCGTCGAGACGATGCGTGGATTGCATCCAGTACAGCACATAGCCCCCGTCGGGGGTGTAGCGCTTGCTGTTGCAGTCCACGGTCCGCGCCACCAATTGGTCGCGCACGTAGTCACTGTCGAGGGGATGCAGGGTCGCGGACATGATTCCGGGCTGGGGGAGACGCCGCCAACGCAGGCCGGTGACATCACAGGGGCGCCGATCGCTGGGGGCGTGCGAGGCGCTGCATCGTGAACCCCGTCCCCCGGTCGCAGAGTTCCGAATGCAGGCCACTTGGTGCGGGTCACCTGGTGCGGGTCACCTGGAGCGGGTCACCTTGACACCATCGGGCCGTCGGCTACCTTCGATGAGTGTCCGAAGCGCCCCGCGCCACCGGTGGGGGGCGCTTCGTCACTGTCGGCGGTACCATTGCCGATTCCCGGGGCTGTAGCTCAGCTGGGAGAGCGCTGCATTCGCATTGCAGAGGTCAGGGGTTCGAGCCCCCTCAGCTCCATCCGTCCAGACGCATTCGTGACCCACTGGTGACGACTGTGTGACCCTGAGGAACCTTCGGGCGTCTATGCTGTAGCAGAGACATAGCCCGCCGCTGATCGGTAGGACGGAGAGTTCCAATGACAGCGCGCGTGGCGATTCTTTGAAAACCCCTGCGGGCCTCGGCCCGGCAGGGGTTTTCCGTTGGTCCCCTCGACGACCCGCGTCTGGCGGCCCAACGGGCTGCCCTGCGTTCAGGGGCCAACCGCTGCCACATCTTGCCGCATGGCGGTGAACAGGTCGGCCAGGAACCGGTTTTCCTCCGCTTCCACGCGGCCGGCGTAGTCACTCAGGGCTGTGAATCCGAGAGACCCCAGCCAACGCAGGATCGCGCTCTCGCGGGCCACCCCCGTTGCCGTCCGGGCGAGGAGTGTCTGCCCCTCCGCCCCCTTGGAAAAGCCAATCCGGAGCTGCACCCCGGCTCCTTCGAAGGCCCGGGCCAGCGGCGCGTGCAACAGCGATTCGGTGAACAGCGGCAGATGCCACTCCGGCTCCTTCGTCCACCGCATCGCCCAGCCGCGTTCGGTGGCCGTCCGCGTGTGCACGAATTCCCCGGTGAGATTCGAGAAGCCCACGGTGAAGATGGAGATTTTCGCGGAACCCTCGGTGTGAAGCGCGAGGGTGTCGGGCATACGCCGCGCCGGGCCGGTGAGTGGCTGCAGCTCGCCGTCGTGGGTGCGGACCCGCAGCGACAGTCGGGAGTTCGCCGCCCGGGCCACGAGCCATTCGGCGCCACTGGCATCGGTGAGCCGGATCCGATAACTCGCCGGGGCGACATAGCGGTGGACATACTGCGCGAGGGCCGGGAACCCCGCCGCCCGCAGGCGGTCCTCATCGATGATCCACTGCCAACTCACCACGGTGGAGCCATCGGCTTGCTTGACCGTCTGCAGCGAGTCGAGGAGCAGCAGGCGGGCAAAGGCCGTGGTCGTACGCGGGAGCGCGCTCCCGTAGTCGGCGCGAATGGCGGTCGCGGGGCGCTCCATCGACGCAAAGAAGGCGCGGATCACGTCGGTGGCGCGGGCGGGCGTCATGTTCCCCACGGCATTTTCCACCACGGTGGTCCACTGCCAGTCATCGGGGGTGGGGAGCTGCGCGAGGGTGATCACATGGCGCGAATCACCGGTGTGCACCGGCGGCAACGCCTGCGGCCGTACGGTGAAGGTGTACTGGCCGTTGGCGAGGGTCCCGGCAATCAGCAACTCGCGGAATGCGCCAGTACGGGTGGTCCGGAGCGTGGTCCAGAGGCTCGTATCCTCAACGAGTCGCGACGGGGCGGCCACGAAGCGCGCCATGCGCGTCCGGGCGTTGGCGTAGCGCGGCGCGCGGACCACGCGGGTCATGCGCTGCTCAAAGGCCGAGAGCAGGGCGTCGGCGGTAAGCCGAGCCCCTGCGGGATCGGTGGCGAAGGCCGGGGTGACGGCCCGACAGCCGGCGACCCCGATCAGGAGTGCGCCGAGGGCGGTACAGCGGGCGAGGGTCCGTGGAATCTCCCGTGGCATGAAAGAAGAATGGCGCCGGGTTAGCTTTGAGGGCACCCACCCTGACCGCCTTGAGACTCATTCGTGTCTGAATCGACTCCGTCTGCCGTTCCGTCGCCCCGTCGCGACTTCATCCGTGAGCTGGTGGCGGATGACGTCGCCACCGGGCGTTTCGGCCGTGCGCCTGCCACCCGGTTTCCACCGGAGCCCAATGGCTTTCTGCACATGGGGCATGCCAAGTCGATCTGTCTGAACTTCGGCATTGCGACCGAGTTTGGCGGCAGCTGCAATCTGCGCTTTGACGACACGAATCCGTCGACCGAAGACGTGCGCTATGTCGAGGCGATCAAGCGCGATGTGCAGTGGCTGGGCTTCCAGTGGGATCACGAGTACTACGCCAGCGATTACTTCGCGCAGCTGTACGACATCGCCGAGCGGTTGGTCGAGCAGGGGAAGGCGTATGTCGACGGGCAGACGGAGGAGCAGATCCGTACGGGTCGTGGCACCGTCACGACGCCGGGGACGCCGAGTGCGGATCGCGAGCGGTCGCCGGAGGAGAATCTGGCGTTGTTGCGGCGGATGCGCGCGGGGGAGTTCCCCGACGGCGCCTATGTGCTACGCGCGAAGATTGATCTCGCGCATCCGAACATGATCATGCGCGATCCGCTGCTGCTGCGGATCCGGCATGCGCATCACTATCGGCAGGGGGACGCGTGGTGCCTCTACCCGCTGTATGATTTTGCGCATGGGCTGAGTGATGCGATCGAAGGGATCACGCGCTCGCTGTGCACGCTCGAGTTCAAGGACAACCGCGACATTTACGACTGGCTCGTGGAGCAGGCGGGGTTTGTGTCACCGCCCACGCAGATTGAGTTTGCGCGGCTGGAGCTCGACTACACCGTGCTGAGCAAGCGGAAGCTGCTGCGGCTGGTGAACGAGGGGCATGTGAGCGGGTGGGATGATCCGCGGATGCCGACGATGGCGGGGCTCCGGCGTCGTGGCGTGCGTCCCGAGGCCATTCGGGCCTTTGCCGATGCCGTGGGGGTGACGCGCAACACGCAACGCGTGGAGATCGGGGTGTTTGAGCATACGATCCGCAACGATCTCAACATGATCGTGCCGCGCGTGTTGTGTGTGCTGCATCCGATCAAGGTGGTCGTGACCAACTTCCCTGAGGGGGAGGTGGACTGGTTGGACGCCGCATCGTATCCGCATGATGTGCCGCTGGAAGGATCGCGGCCGATCCCGTTTACGCGGGAGCTGTACATCGACCGCGAGGACTTCATGGAGGAGCCGCCGAAGAAGTTTTTCCGGTTGGCGCCGGGGCGTGAAGTGCGGTTGCGCTATGGCTATTTCATCACCTGTCAGGACGTGGTGAAGAACGACGCCGGTGAGATCGTCGAGTTGCGGTGCACCTATGATCCGGCGACGCGGGGCGGCGATGCCCCCGATGGCCGGAAGGTGCAGGGGGACGATCCACTGGGTGTCGGCGTCGCACGCGCTCGATTGTGAGGTGCGGGTGTACGATCGGTTGTTTGCGCTCCCGGATCCTGAAGAGGTGCCCGACGACCAGGATTTCCTGTCGGCGCTGAATCCGTCGTCGCTGGTGCGCGTGACGGGGGCGAAGGTGGAGCCCAGTGTCGCGTCGAACGACTCGGCGACGCGCTATCAGTTTGAGCGGGTGGGGTACTTCTGGCAGGACCCGGAGGAGTCGCAGCCGGGGGCGCTGGTCTTCAACCGGATTGTCGGGTTGCGCGACAGTTGGGCGAAGGTGGCCGGGAAGGGGTGAGGGGGCGTTCGCCGCAAGGAGGCGGTGTGGGGTGCCCCCATGGGGTGCCCCCACTACCATCCGGGGCCGGGTTGTCTATATTTGACGGCTCACCGGGAGTGTCGTTGCCAGCCCGGATGATGCCCCTTAGCTCAACTGGCAGAGCGTCTGACTCTGACTCAGAAGGTTCTAGGTTCAATCCCTAGAGGGGCAACTCCAGACCCGTCAATCACTTCGGTGGT
This sequence comes from Gemmatimonadaceae bacterium, assembly GCA_040374415.1. Taxonomy (GTDB): domain Bacteria; phylum Gemmatimonadota; class Gemmatimonadetes; order Gemmatimonadales; family Gemmatimonadaceae; genus Gemmatimonas. Next base: position 5,424 of record JBEIUK010000192.1, read on the forward strand.
TGACGGGTTTGTCGTTCCGGTCAGTCGGCGGGGGACGTTA
>JBEIUK010000094.1:0-10548 GCA_040374415.1 Gemmatimonadaceae bacterium
CGCGATGCCACGGGCCACACCGTCAACACCCTGACCACCACCGGGACCCGCGGGGTCAATCGCCTCGTCTGGAACCTGCGTGACGCCGACATTCCGCTGCGGAGCGGCGGTGGCGAAGACGACGACGAGGGCCCGCGCGCCTCGACGCCCGGCCCGCTCGTCCTCCCCGGCCGCTACACGGTACAGCTCGAGGCCGGTGGCGTGCAGAGTTCACAGACCGTGCAGGTCCTGGACGATCCGCGTCTGCAGGTGACGGCAGCCGATCGCCGAAGCTGGACCGCCTTCCAGCGGCAGATCGCCGCACTCGCCACGCAATTCGCGCCCGTGGCCGACCGTGCGCGCAAGACCACCGCGAAGGATTCCACCACCGTCGATCAGCGTCGCCAGGCCATCGAACTACTGGCGCGCATCAGCACGCTGTACAGTGCCACCGCCCGCTGGACCGGCGTCCCCACCGCGGATCAGCGCACCCAGCTCACCTACTACCAAAAGATGGCGACCACGCTGGCCGCCGTGCGCTTCTAACGGCACCCCCCATCGTGCCACTGCACTGCTGGTCCTCGGCAGCCTATGCCATTCCGCTGCCTGAGAGCCATCGCTTTCCCATGGCCAAGTACGCCCTCCTGCGGGATGGCGTGCTGGCCCATGGGTTGGTGCATCCGGACCATCTGCATGACCCACCGCGTGTCGACGCCGCCGACTTGCTCCGCGTCCATGACGCCACGTACGTCGAGCAAGTGACCACGGGGACCCTGCCCGATGCGCATCAACGGCGGATCGGGCTCCCGTGGTCTCCGCTGTTTGTGGAGCGCGCGTGGCGGGTCGTGCGCGGCACGGTGGAGGCGGCCGAGGCGGCGCTCACGCACGGCATTGCCATGAATCTGGCCGGCGGCACGCATCATGCCTTCCCCGATCGCGGCGAAGGGTTCTGCACCTTCAATGACGTGGCGGTTGCCGTGCGTCGCCTTCAGGCACTCGGACGGATCCGCCGCGCCGCCATCATCGATCTCGATGTGCATCAGGGGAATGGGACGCACGCCTGTTTCGCTGAGGATCCGAGAGTCTTCACCTTCAGCATGCACGGGGCGAAGAACTTTCCGTTTCACAAAGTTCCGGGGTCGCTCGACGTCGAATTGGCCGACGGCACCGGCGACGACGAGTATCTCGCGCTGTTGGCGACGCATCTCGCACCGGTGCTGTACGCCGCGCAGCCCGACCTCGTGATCTATCTCGCGGGTGCGGACCCCCACGAAGGCGACCGCCTCGGCCGACTGCGCCTGACCTTCGATGGCCTGCGTCGTCGCGATGCGATGGTGCTGCAGGCGTGCCGAGAAATCGGCGTGCCGGTGTGTATCACCATCGCCGGTGGCTACGGTCGTCAGGTCGACGATACTGTCGCCGTCCACCTCGGCACTGTCGCAGTCGCCGCGTCCTTGCTGAACGGTTGATCTTGGCGCTCGCCCGTACGGCATGGAGCGCGCCAGGATCGCGTAGCGTTCAGCGGGCGTCGATCCGATAGACGCGATAGCCCCACGCCTCAAGGCTCACCGCCGGCAGCGTCGCCGGTGTGGACGCCCCTCGCGTGGGTGTGATGTCGGTGGCCGCCCCTGTCATCTCCACCCGGCCGGTCAGTGGCCGATTGGAGGCGTTGATCGCCACCAACAGCGTCTCAGTGCTGTCACGCCGGACGAAGGTGATCAGGCGCTCCGCTTCGGAGTTACCGACCCACTCCACACGGCCACGGCGCAGCGCACGGTGCGCTTTGCGGAAGGCAATCCACTGATGATAGAACGGTGGAAACTCCGGGCGGCGCTTGGCGCTGGCCCAGAAGACATCGAGCTTCTCGAAGAGCGCCGGGTCGCCGGACTCGGCGTTATCGCCGACCTCCATCCCTTGGTACAACAGCGGCACCCCGTCGAGCGCAAACATGAGCGCCGAGGCCGCCAGGGCGCCGCGCGCCCCGAAGCGCGCGATGGCCCGCGTCTCATCGTGATCATCGGAGATGCGCAGATGGAGCGTGCCCACGGGAAACTCCGCGACTTCCTGCTGCCACACCTCACGCAGCCGCGTCGCCGGCGCCCCCTGCATGAACACCTCGGTCAGCGCACTGTGCAACGGCCAGGCATAATCGAGATCAAAGGCCGTGGTCATCAGCTCCGGCTTATGCGCTTCCGCCAGCATGAGAATGTCCGGGCGCACCGTCTCCACGGCCGTCCGCGCCGCTTCCCAGAAGTCCGTTGGCACCTCGAAGGCAACATCACACCGGAACCCATCGAGAGCGAATTCCTTGGCCCAATAGACCAACATGTCGGTCATGTACTGACGCAACGCGGGATTCGCATAATTCAGCGCCGCAACATCCGTCCAGTCGTACGGTGAGACAATCGCCCCGGTGCTGTCCCGCCGGTAATACGCCGGCGTCCGCATCATGACGTTGTCCCATCCCGTATGGTTGGCAACGACATCGAGGATGACTTTCATGCCGCGGGCATGCGCCGCCTCCACCAGTCGCCGAAAATCCGCTTTCGTGCCGAAGGCCGGATTCACCGCGTAGTAGTCACGCACGGCATATGGACTGCCGATGCTCCCCTTCTTCTTCACCTCGGCGAGCGGGTGAATCGGCATGATCCAGAGCACATCCACGCCCAGATGCTGGAGCGAATCGAGCCCCGCGATCACGCCGTTGAAGGTGCCTTCCCGCGAGAACGTGCGGGTATTGAGTTCATAGATCACGGCATCGCGAATCCACGGGGCGGTCGCGCGCGCCGGGCGCGCCGCCACGGATGGCTGCGCCGTGAGCGGACGCGACCACAACCCGGCGCTGCCGAGGATCGCCACGAGCGCGCCGAGGCAGGCCGTGCGAACTACCCGCGTCATCCCTTCGGCTCCCGCACGCGAACCAACCCCTCCTGTGCGACCGACGCCACGAGCACGCCGCGCTCGGTGAACACCTGCCCGCGCACGAATCCGCGGGCTCCCGAGGCGCTTGGGCTGTCCATCACATACAGCAGCCATTCATCGGCACGAAAGGCGCGGTGCATCCAGAGGGTGTGATCGATCGACGCGAGTTGCAGGCGTGGATCCCGGATCGCGACGCCGTGTGGTGTCAGCGACGTGGGGAGAAAGCCGTAGTCCGACGCGTATGCGAGCACCGCCTGATGGAAGATGGCGTCATCCGGGAGCCGATCGATGACCCGCATCCAGACGGCGCGGGTGGGCGCGCCGTGGGCCGGTGACAGCGCCGGCATGGGCACCACGCGGAAATCGATCGGGCGATCCTGGGTGAGCACGGTGCGCAATTCCGGCGGCAGCTTTTCCGCGCGCTCGCGAATTTGTTCGAGCTCGGGGCGGAGCGATTCCGGCGCCGGCACATCGGGCATGAGCCCCTGATGTTCCAGCCCCGTTTCGTGCACCTGGAAGGACGCCGACAGATGGAAAATCGCTTCGCCATGCTGAATCGCGGTGACGCGGCGGCTGGTGAAGCTGCCGCCATCGCGGGGCCGATCGACGAAAAAGACAATCGGGGCCTTCAGATCACCGGCGCGCAGGAAGTAGCCATGGACGGAGTGCGCTTCCCGGGGGCCATCGACGGTGCGCCGAGCGGCGACCAGTGCCTGCGCGAACACTTGTCCACCAAAGACGCGCCCCGTGCCGAGGTCACGGTTGGTGCCGCGATAGATGTTGACTTCGAGCGGTTCGAGCTCGAGCAGCGATAACAGTTCCGGCAAGACAGACATAACCACACGGGCCATACGGTCATCGGGGCCGCCCTGTGCCACCCCGCTCTCGGAATGTACATAGGGCCCTCGGGGCCGGTATGTTCCACGGAGTCCACTCCCTCCCGTCTCCTCGTGCGCCTCCATGAGCTGTTCGAGGCGACCGCCGCCCGGTTCCCCGACCGGATCGCGATCGACCTCCCCCCCGGTCCTGGCCGACCGCACCGCGCCCAGCTGCCGTACGCGGCGCTGCTGGCGCGCGCGCAGCTGCTGGCCGCCCGCATCGCGCCCGTCGCGGCGGACGATGCCGTGGTCGCGATTCTGCTGGGGCGCGACACGGTGGAGCTCTACGTGGCGCAGCTGGCCGTCCTCTTGGCCGGCGCGGCTTTCACCTGCCTGGATCCCGCCTTCCCCGACGACCATCTGCGCGGTGTCGTCGCCGATGCCCGCCCGGTCGCCCTCCTGACGACGGCCGCCGGTCGGGAGCGGCTGCAGGCCGCCGGGATCACGCTCCCGGTGTGTGTGGATCCCACCACGAGCGACGATGCGGTCATCGTGCCCGCGCGGTCGACCGATGGGGCACCGACCACGGCGGGCGCCGATGCGGCGCTGGCCTACGTCATCTACACGTCGGGCACCACGGGGAAGCCGAAAGGGGTGCAGATCGAGCATCGCGCGATCGTCAATCTCGTGGAAGGGGACCGGGCCTACTTCGGCCTGACGTCCGCCGATCGCGTCGCCCAATGCTCGTCACCGGCCTACGACTCCTCCATCGAGGAGACGTGGCTCGCCTTCGGCGTGGGGGCCACGCTCGTCCTCCTCGATGACGCTACCGTGCGGCTGGGGCCGGATCTCGTCCCGTGGCTCAAGCAGGAACGGATCACCGTCCTCTGCCCCACGCCCACGCTGCTGCGGACCACTGGCTGTGAGCGCCCGCGCGAGGCGCTCCCCGACCTCGCCCTCATCTACATCGGCGGTGAAGCGCTGCCGCAGGATCTCGCCGATCGGTGGGCGGCCGGCCGTTGGCTGGAGAACGGCTACGGCCCCACCGAATGCACCGTGACGGTGGTGCGCGGACGGATCCAGCCCGGGGCACCGATCACCATCGGACAGCCGATCCCCGGCAGCACCGCGCACCTCCTCGACGAGGCGCTGCAGCCGGTCGCCGATGGCACGCCCGGCGAACTGTGTATCGGCGGCGTGGTGCTGGCGCGCGGCTACGCCCACCAACCCGCGCTGACCGCCGAGCGGTTTCCCTCGCACCCAGCGCTCGGGCGACTCTACCGCACGGGCGATCTCGTCCGCCGGCTCCCCCTCGGGGGATCTCGAGTACCTCGGACGGATCGACGCCCAAGTCAAAGTGCGCGGCTATCGCATCGAACTCGGCGCCGTCGAAGCCGCCCTCACCAGCTGCCCAGGAATTCGCGCCGCCGCCTGCACCGTGCAAGGCACCGGCGCGCAGCAGCTGCTGGTCGCGCATTGCGTCCCAGAGGACGCGGCGGAGCCCCCCGATGTCGACGCCCTGCGTGCGCGCCTCCGCGCGGCGCTGCCCAGCTACATGGTGCCGGCCCGCATCGCCTTCTGCGATGGGCTACCAACCACCGTTGGCGGGAAGCTCGACCGTAAAGCGCTCCCGGAGATTGCGGCCACGGGGCGCACCGATACGCGGGAGATCGTCGCCCCCCGAACTGCGACCGAACGACACGTTGCTGCTGCCTTTGCGCAGGTGCTGCGCCTGACTGAACCTTTCGCCGTCACTGACGATTTCTTCGTCGCGCTCGGTGGTGATTCGCTGTCGGCAGTGGAGGTGGTGACGGCACTGCGGACCACGCACGCCACCGGCTGCGCCGTCCGCGATCTCTATACCGCACGCACGGTCGAAGCCCTCGCAGCGTTGCTCGACCAGCGCACCGCCGCACCCGCCCCAGCGACCTCCGGGATCCCACCGCAGGCCACCGCCGCCGCGCACCGCACGCCATCGATCGGGACCGCCGCCCCCGTCTGGTCCACCGTCCTGCAGGGGATGTGGCTGCTGCTCGAGCTGTCGGTCCTGAGCGCGGCCGCATGGGGGTTCTCGACCGTCGTGGCCACCTGGCTCCGCCACGACGGCCTCTTTCGGGGACTCTGGTGGTCGGCGCTCCTGAGCGCCCTGCTGACGGTGGCGTATGTGCCGATCAGCGTCGGCGCCACCGTGCTCCTGAAACGGCTGCTCATTGGGCGCTATCGCCCCATGGTCGCCCCCGTATGGAGTGGCTGGTACACGCGCCACTGGATCGTCACCAGCGCGGCCCGACGCATCCCCTGGCGCCTGCTGTATGGAACGCCATTCGCCGCCGTGACACTCCGCGCGCTTGGTGCCCGCGTCGGGACCAACCTCCATGTGCACCGTGGCGTGGAGCTCGCGAGCGGTGGGTGGGATCTGCTCACCATTGGCAACGACGTCACGCTCGCGCAGGACGCGGCCGTGCGGCTCGTGGACCTCGACGCGGGACAGGTCGTTGTCGGCCCCATTACTCTCGAGGATGGTGCGACGATCGATGTGCGGGGGGGCCTGGCGGCGCACACCCATGTCGGCGCCAACAGCTACCTCACCCCACTCTCCTGGTTGGCCCCCGGACAGGTGATCCCCGCGGGGGAACGGTGGGACGGGATCCCGGCCGGGCCCGCAGGGCTCGCGCCGCCGGCCCCGGTGGTGCCGGGGCGGGCACCGCTCCCCCCGCTGCTGATTGGTGCCGTACATGTCACAGGCTGGTGCCTGTCCGCGCTGATCACCGGGCTCACGCCCATCGTGGCCGTCCTGGGATGGCGCGTCGTCGATCCGATGGCCGCGCGCAAAGCCGCCGCGTGGCTCGCCACCCCGGTGGTCACCGCCCAGGCCCTGCTAGGCAGTGGTGTGTTGGCGGCAGGGGCCGTGGTGATCATGCTCCTCGCGCTGGCCATGCTCGTGCGGCTCGGCCCGTCGCGCCCAACGGTGGTGCACCACGCGAGCCTCACCGGCGTGCGCATTTGGTTCAGCACGGGGCTCGTGAACGTCGCCAGCCAATGGCTGAGTGGCTCAATGTACTGGGGGCCGTGGCTGCGTCTCGCCGGCATGCGCGTTGGACGCGGCGCGGAAATCAGCACCATCATCGATGTGCTCCCCGGGACCGTCTCCGTGGGCGGCGACAGCTTCTTTGCCGACGGGATCTACTTCTGCGCCCCCTGGCGACACCGCGGCACGGTCACCGTGGCCCGCACCTCGCTGGGACCCGACACCTTCCTCGGCAATCACTGCGTCATCCCGGCGGGGCATGACTGGCCGGCGGGGCTCTTCGTGGGCGTGTCCACCGTTGCGCCTGCCGAGCAGGCCCTGCCGCACAGCGCGTGGTTCGGCCAGCCACCCATGGCGCTGCCACGACGCGATGTGGTGGCCGTCGATCGCCGGCTCACCTTCGAGCCGGACCTCATTCGTCGACTCACGCGGCTCTTCTGGGAAACGGCCCGCTTGACCCTCGCGGTGGTGCCCGTCATGCTCGCCGGTCTGTGGTACTGGGGGGTCACGACCCTCGCGACGCAGGTCGCGCCGTGGATGCTCTGGGGAGTCGTCGTGCCCGCGCTGACGGGCGCCACCGGGCTCACCCTCGGGATCGGGGTGATCATACTCAAGTGGGTGCTGCTCGGGCGCATGCGTCCGGGGCAGCATGCCTTCTGGTCCTGCTGGTGCGGCCGCTGGGATTTTCTGTATGTCGCGTGGGGCCTGCTCGCCCGGCCCTGGCTGCGTCTGCTCGAAGGCACGCTGTACCTCAACGCGTTTCTGCGCGCGACCGGCGTCGAGATCGGCCGTCGCGTCGTCCTCGGGCGCGGCTTCACGCAAGTGGTCGATCCCGACATGCTGCACTTTGCCGACGACAGCACCATCACCTGCAATCTGCAGGCCCACAGCTTCGAAGATCGCGTCCTCAAACTCGATCACATTCGCGTCGATGCGGGAGCCACCGTTGGCGACAACGCCCTCCTCTTTTACGGCGCGCACGTAGGCGCGCACGCCGACGTCGCCCCGCACAGCGTCGTGATGAAACGCGATCGCCTTGCAGCCGCCACCCGCTATGTCGGGTGCCCCACCCACGCCGAGTCCGTGTCATGACGCCCATCCTGCCACGCCGCCATCGCGTCCCACTCACCCGGTGGGCCGCGTGGCCGCTGCTGGCCGCACTCGCATGGGGATGCCGCCATCGTGCGCCCATGGCCGCGGTGCGCGCAACGCCACCGGCGCCGCCACCCACGCGCGTGAGCGTCCTCGACACCCGCGCCACCCTCGGCGTCCCGACCCTCGACCTCTCCGCCGACACCGCGCTCCAAATCGTGGTCGATCGCGAACCCAGTCAGTACCTCGGCCATCCCACCACGGTGCTGCTGGAGGACGGCCGCACCATGCTGGCCGTCTATCCGCGCGGCCATGGCGAAGGGGCGGTGCAGCTCAAGCGCAGTACCGACGGTGGACTGACCTGGAGTGCGCGGCTGCCAGTGCCAGAGAATTGGGCGACCTCCAAGGAGACGCCGACGATTCATCGCGTGGTCGACCGCGCGGGGACCCGCCGCCTGATCATGTTCTCGGGGCTCTACCCCATTCGCATGGCCGTCTCCACCGACGACGGCCAGCATTGGTCGCCGCTCGAGAAGATCGGCGACTTCGGGGGGATTGTGGCCATGGGCTCCGTCGAGCGGCTGCGGAACGGCGACTACATGGCGCTCTTTCACGACGACGGCCGGTACTTCACCGCCAGCGGCAAGAAGTCGGTCTTCACCGTATACAAGACGCTCTCCCACGACGGCGGCCTTCACTGGGACACGCCGATCGCCATCGCCTCGCGCCCCGATGTCGACCTGTGTGAACCCGGGCTCCTGCGGTCCCCCGATGGGAAGCGGCTGGTCGTACTGCTCCGCGAGAACCGCCGCGCGAAGCCGTCGCATGTCATCACCTCCGACAACGAAGGGCAGCGCTGGAGTGCCCCGCGTCCGCTGAGCGCCGCCCTCACCGGCGACCGCCATGTGGCCACCTACCTCGCCGATGGACGCCTCTTCGTCACCTTCCGCGACATGGCGCCCAACAGCCCCACCAAGGGCGACTGGGTGGCCTGGATCGGCACGTATGACGAGCTGCTCCGCACCACCCCCGGGGGCTATCGGGTCCGCCTGATGGACAACGTCGACAGCTGGGATGCCGCCTACCCGGGGCTGGTCCGCCTCCCGGATGGCACGATCGTGACCACCACCTACGGCCACTGGACCGCCGGGGCGCCTCCGTGGATTGCCACCCTCCGGCTGGACATTCCCTCGCTCGATCGCGCGCTGAAGGCCCACTGGCCGGCCCCCTGATTCGTTATCTTTCAGGGCTATGGCCCACAGCCCTGAACTGACTGAGCAGATCCGCGCCGCCTGCGCGCTACTGGAAACGCTGGCGATCGACCGGGACCGGCTCCTCGACGTCCCGGAAGAGGATCGAAACCGCCTCCTCCGCGTCGCCGGCGAGGTGTCGCGCCCCGATGCCATCCGGCGGCGCCAGCTGGTGAAGGCGACCAAGCGCCAGAAGAAAGCCGAGCGGCGGGAGCACATCCTGCAGGCTGAGGTGCAGCTCAACAGCACCGGCATCCGCGAACTGCGTCGGCAGACGGTCTTCACCACGCCGAACTATTTGCTGCCGGCCAGCGATGCGCAGGACACGGTCGAGGATCCGGATTTCCGCGAGGCGATCGAGCCGCAGCACTGCTACGTCTGCAAAGTCATGTTCTCCGAGCTGCATCACTTCTACGATCAGCTCTGCCCGACCTGCGCGACGTTCAACTACATGAAGCGCACCGAACTCGCCGATCTCTCGGGTCGCGTGGCGCTGCTCACCGGTGGGCGCGTGAAGATCGGCTACCAGGCCGGCATCAAGCTCCTGCGCGCCGGGGCGCAGCTCATCGTGAGCACCCGCTTTCCCCGCGACTCCGCGCTGCGCTACGCGGCGGAGCCGGACTTCGCGGAGTGGGGGCGTCGGCTGGAAATCTTCGGCCTCGATCTGCGGCACACGCCGAGCGTGGAGGCCTTTTGCCGCCACCTCCTCGCCACCCGCGACCGCCTGGATTTCATCGTGAACAACGCCTGCCAGACCGTGCGCCGCCCGCCGGATTTCTATCAGCACATGATGGCGCTCGAAACCTCCGCCGCGGATGAAATGCCCGAGACCGCGCGTCGGCTCCTCGGTGCCTACGAGGGCTTGCGCGGCTACCATCTGCTGCCGGAAGGCGATGCCGTCATCGCGCAACGGCGCATGACCGAAGTCGGCATGACCCACGCCGCCGAGCTGTCGCAGGTCCCGCTCCTGCCCGACGAAATGGTCGCGCAGCAGGCGCTCTTCCCCGAGGGCCGGCTCGACGCCGACCGCCAGCAGGTGGACCTCCGCGAGCGCAACTCCTGGCGCCTCATGATGGCCGAGGTGCCGTCCGTCGAACTGCTCGAAACTCAACTCGTCAATGCGATCGCCCCCTTCCTCCTCAACGCCCGCCTCAAGCCGCTCCTGCTCCGCACACCCGGGCGCGACAAGCACATCGTCAACGTCTCCGCCGTCGAGGGCCAGTTCTACCGGAAATTCAAAACCACCCGCCACCCGCACACCAATATGGCCAAGGCCGCGCTCAACATGATGACGCGCACCGCCGCCGCCGATTACCACGCCGACGGCATCCACATGAACAGCGTGGATACCGGCTGGGTCACCGACGAAGACCCCGTGGCCATCGCCGCGCGCAAAGTCGAGGAGCACCGCTTCCACCCGCCCCTCGACATCGTGGACGGCGCCGCCCGCATCGTGGAC
>JBEIUK010000345.1:0-1521 GCA_040374415.1 Gemmatimonadaceae bacterium
CACTTCGGCCTTCACGACCACCGCCTGCATGATGCCCGTGCCGTCACGCACCACGGCGAAGCCCAACTTGCCTTTGGAGCGAAGATGGGTCACCCACGCACGAACGGTGACGACGGTGCCGGTGTGGCGGTGAAGATCGGCGATGCGGGTGGTGTCGGAGTTCATAAGCAGGACCAGTGGAAGCCAATCGATGAGTAGCGGAAGCTAGGGGCGGCCGCGAGCGACATCAACGCCCAAGGGCGGCAACCCGCATCACCCGACGTGGAAGAGTTCCAGCGCGCGCGCATAGCCCGCATTGAGGGCGCGCCGCATGCCCGCATGCGCTGGGGTACGTAGGTCGGGATCACTGGCCAGCAGGCGATCGGCGACCTCGCGGGCGCGCTCGTTGAGCGCCTCGTCGCGGATGGGATCGGCCACCCGGAAGGCCGGGAGGCCACTCTGCCGCGCGCCAAACAAGTCGCCCATGCCTCGATGCGCGAGGTCCGCCCGTGCGATGGCAAAGCCGTCCTCGGTCGAGGTGAAGGTCGTCAACCGTTCCGTCGCATCGGCGCCGACATCGCCCAGCAAGATGCAATACGACTGCGCCGCCCCGCGTCCGACCCGTCCGCGGAGCTGATGGAGCTGCGACAGCCCGAACCGCTCCGGGTGCTCAATGATCATGACCGTGGCGTTGCCGACGTCGATCCCCACTTCAATCACGGTGGTGGCGACCAACACATCGATCGCGCCATCGCGAAACTGCCGCATGATCGCATCGCGCTCATCGGCCGGGAGACGCCCATGCAGCAACGCCACCCGCCGCGACGCAAACGGCCCCTGCACCAACGCGTCATACATCACCGACGCCGCCTTCAGATCGACCTTCTCGGACGTCTCAATCAGCGGATAGACGATGTACACCTGTCGTCCCGCCTCGAGCTCACGCACGGCAAACTCCATGACCTTGTCGCGCGCCGCCTCGGGACGGTGCACCGTGGTGACCGGCTGGCGTCCCGGGGGACGTTCGTCGAGCAGGCTCACATCGAGATCGCCATAAAAGGTCAGGGCGAGCGACCGGGGAATCGGCGTCGCGCTCATGAGCAGGACATCGGGATCGGTCCCCTTGTCGCTCAGCGCGGCGCGCTGCTCCACGCCAAAGCGATGCTGCTCATCGATGATCACGAGCCCGAGATTGGCGAAGGTCACCCCCTCCTGCACCAGCGCATGCGTCCCAATCACCAGCGCCGGGCCATGCTCCGCCAGACGTGTCATGGCCAGACGCCGCTCCTTGGCCCCGAGGCGTCCGGTCAACAACACCGGCGTGATCCCCAGCGGCGCGAGCAGCGTGCTGGCCGTTCGGGCATGCTGTTCCGCGAGCAGTTCCGTCGGCGCCATCAGCGCCACCTGCCGGCCGTTTTCCATGGCGAGCAATGCGGCGAAGAGCGCCACGATCGTCTTGCCACTCCCGACGTCGCCCTGCAGCAGCCGGTGCATGCGTTTGGAGCTGGCCAGATCCGCCACGATCTCGCGAATCGTTCGCAC
>JBEIUK010000327.1:0-2066 GCA_040374415.1 Gemmatimonadaceae bacterium
CCGCCAAAGCATACTTCCAGCAGACGGCGGAATATCTACCGAACCTCAGCGAGTCCCAGGCGTTCCTGTTGAACAGCGAGAGCGCGCTCGTAGCACCGCTGGTGAGCGCCCTCGCGGTCCAGATCGGCTATGTCCAGCGCTACAATGCGCGTCCGCCGGTGCGGAACGGCGTCGCGCTCAAGAAGACGGACACGTTCTTCTCGACGGCGATCACGTACACGTTTTAAACGCGACGGAGGGAGGGCGCAGCCTTGCGGCGCCCTCCCTCCGGACGCCCTCCTCAATTACTTCGCGCGCGCCTTAGCCGTCGAAACGATCGCGCGGATCTCCTGCACCAGCTTCGGCCCATTGTAGGGAATGCCATCCTTGATCACCCACTCTGGGCCCTGGGTGCGCACTTCCTTGCCATCGCGAATGGCCGCAGTCCCACCGGCATAGAGGACCTTGATGTCCTCCAGCGGATTGCCATCCACCACAATCAGGTCGGCCAGCCACCCGGCACGGATGCGACCGATCTCCTTGTCCTTTCCAAGGATCTTCGCGTTGTTGCCGGTGCAGTGTTCAATGATCTGGACTGGATTGAAGCCGGCTTCGGCATGCAGCTCCATCTCGCGGATCAGGCCATAGCCGTAGAGCTGATAGATAAAGCCGGCATCGTCACCGCAGCCAATGATGCCCCCCTTCCGCTCGAAATCACGGAGCGCGCTCATCCAAATGCGGTAGTTCTCCTTCCAGTACACTTCATCGGTGGAGCTCCAGCCAATGAAGTAGGATCCGTGGTTCGCAGGATCCGGCTTGAAGTAGTTGGCCAGCGACGGATGCAGCATGTCCTGGAACCATGGCTGCGTCTGGGCGCGCTGCAGATCCCGGCTCGCTTCATAAATATCCAACGTCGGGACCCAGGTCACCCCGGCCCGCACCATCGCCGTGAGCAGCGAATCGAGCTGCTTCGGCTCAGTCTCCCGCCAGAGCCGACCGGCCCAGCGAAAGCGGTCCGTTTCGTCGGCATAGTTGTAGTCACTGGGGAAGTGCTGGCGCTTATCGGGAATCGCCGCGTCGGGCACCCCGTACCAGTGCTCAATGGACGCCTTGCTCCCAAAGGCGACTTCATCCCACGCATTGGTCTCTTCCACGCCAATGTGATGCGCCGTGGGAAGCCCTAGCACCTTCGCCTCCGCGTACGCCGCCTGCATGAGATCGCGATCAATCCCGGCGAACTTGACGCCATCGGCACCCATCGCCTTGAGGCGGCGCATATGCGCCCGGGCCTCCTCCGGCGTCTTCACGTTGCGCCCTTCCTCGCTCCAAAACTGCGGATAGACGAGAATGCGCGGCGCCACGATGCTATTGGCCGCCGATTGCTCCCGCAGCTTGATGCTGCCGGCATTGCTCTCGGCACCGACTTCTCGCACCGTCGTGATTCCGTTGGCCAGCTGCAGCTTCATGTAATAGTCAAAGCCACCCATCGACTGCCCGGAGCGATTCGACTGCATATGCGTATGCGCATTGATCAGCCCCGGCAGCACAAACTTGCCCGTCGCATCAATCTCGGCGTCCGCTGAGGCGCGGGAGCTACCCCGGCTGCGGGAGACCGGATCCACTGCATTGACCGACGCAATCCGGTTGCCCTCCAGCACGATGTCCACGGGACCACGAGCCGCGACGCCATTCCCATCAATCATCGTGGCATTGCGGATCACCAGCCGAGCCGGTCGGACGCCGTGTGTGATCCCCTTGGTTTGCGCAAACAGGCTGGCCGGCACGGTCGATGCGGCCAGGAGTGCAAGGCCGGCAAGACGTGCAGTTAGGCGGTGTGACCGCTTGCGTGAGGGGGGGACGAGTCGAGCGCGGAGTACGGTGGGAGCGAACATGCGAGGCGACCGGTGGAGGGGAAGGAGCACGATCGTGGGAACAGGATGGAGACGGACTACCGTCGACGTCGGGGTGATCCGAGTAACGCGCCCAGCAACGTGCGAGTCAGCTGGGTCGCGACCGCGCGCGTGGTGGGGGATTCGAGCACCTGCTGAAAAACACTCTTCTCTGCCCGAACGCGACCACCGCCGGTC
>JBEIUK010000252.1:0-4058 GCA_040374415.1 Gemmatimonadaceae bacterium
CGCGAACTTTGGGTGGGTGCCGGGGGCGGACGATCCGGCGGTGGCCGACCGACCGCCGCTCGATCGGTGGATTCTCTCGCGGCTGACGCGGGTGGAGCAGGAGGTCGATGCGGCGCTTGAGGCATATGACGCCACGTCGGCGGCGCGGCGGATCATGGAGTTCGTCGACGACGATGTCTCCAAGTGGTATGTGCGGCTGTCGCGGGCGCGTTTCTATGACGTGGCGACGGCGGACAACCGCGCCGCCTTTGCCACGTTGCACGAAGTGCTCACGGTGACCTGCCGCTTGCTGGCCCCGTTTGCGCCCTTCATCACCGATGCCGTGCACCGTGCGCTCACCGGCACGTCGGTGCACTTGGCGGCCTTCACCCGGTCGAACGGGGTGATCGATGAGGCGTTGGAATCCGCGATGGCGGACATCCGCAAGTTGGTGACGTTGTCGCACGCCGCCCGGGATGCGGCCAATGTGAAGGTGCGCCAGCCGCTCCCGAGCCTGCAGTGCGTGGTGCCAGGCAATTCCGCGGGCGCGGCGGCGCTGGGCGACCTGTTGGCCACGGAACTCAACGTGAAGGCGGTCGAGTTCGTCACCTCGACCGATGGTCTGGTGGCGCTGGAGGCCAAGCCCAATTTCCGGAGCCTCGGCAAGAAGTTCGGGAAGGAGACCCCGCTGGTGGCGGAAGCGGCCTCGGCTATGGACCCCGCGTTGCTTCGGTCACTGGCCGGTGGCGAGTCGGTCACGATCGTGGTGGCGGGGACCGACCGCTTGATTGACCCGGAGGACGTCGCCATCATCCGGCGCGCCTCGGGGGCAGCCATTGTCCAAGAGGACGCCGGATACGGGGTGGCGCTTGATGCGACCGTGACGCCGGAGCTCTGGGCCGAAGGGATGGCACGAGAGGTCGTCAGCCGGGTACAGCGGATGCGCAAGGAAGCCCGGCTGGAGGTCAGTGACCGGATTGTGTTGGCGGTGCAGGGCGATGCGGCGATCCTCACGGCGGTTGAGGCGCATCGTGAACACATTGCCGGGGAAGTGCTGGCGGTCCAGCTCTTCATCGGTGAGCAGGCGGAGCGACCGGACGCCATCGCGGCAGCCGGAGATTCGTGGACCGCGTCGCAGGACACGGATGTTGACGGACATCGTGTGTCGTTGGCGCTCAGCAAGGACGGTGTGTAATGGCAGGTGTGAGCGAGACGTCCAAAGACGGCAAGAAGCCCAAGCCGATGCCCAAGAAGCAGCTGGCGCACTTCGAGAAGCGACTCCTCGAAGAGCGGAAGCGCGTCATCAAGGAGCTGGGCCATCACGGCGACACCTTTGGGCCGAACGGGGAAGCCGCTGACGGCGACGCCGGCGCCTCGTATTCGTTCCACATGGCCGATCAGGGGACTGATGCCATGGAGCGCGAAAAGGCGTTTCTGTTCGCCTCGCAGGAGGGGCGGTTCCTCTGGCACATCGACGAGGCGCTGCGCCGGCTCTACAAGTTCCCCGAGCGCTTCGGCAAATGCCACCAGTGTGGCAACGACATCGCCTTCGAGCGTCTGGACGCACTGCCGCATGCGCGCTTTTGCATCGCGTGCAAGCAGCGTGAGGAAGACGCGAAAAAGGCGTGATGTGAATTTGGTCCTGTCGGTGCTCATCGTGCTGGGCGTGGTCTTGGTTGATGTCGTCACCAAGGTGATGGCGTCAGCGCTGCTGCCGCCCAACGGCGCCCCCCAGCCGGTGATCGGACAGGTGGTGCAGCTCGCCCTGGTCTACAACCCGGGGGCGGCCTTTGGGTTGTACCTCGGCGCCTATTCCCGGTGGATCTTCATGGCGCTCACGGTCGTGGCGCTGGTGGTGCTCTGGAGCCTCTTCCGCCAGACGCTCCCCACGCAGCGGCTGCGCGCCGTGGCGATCGCGTTGGTCGCCGCCGGGGCGATTGGGAACCTGATCGACCGGATCCGTTCGGATCTTGGGGTGGTGGATTTTCTGGATGTCGGCGTCGGCATGCATCGGTGGCCCACCTTCAACGTCGCCGACATGGCGGTCAGCGTGGGCGCGCTGCTCCTCGCCTGGGTGCTGTGGCAGGACGAGCCCACAGCCAACGAATCGACCGCGGATGCGGCGTTCGCGCAGGTGACTTCGGATCTCCCGTCGGGACCAGATCAGGCATGACAGAAACACCCACGCCGACCGCGCCCCGCGCGTCCGCGAGTATTCCCACCACCCCCGGCTTCTGGCTCACCGTAGCGGTGGTGGTCGCGCTCGACTACGCCACGAAAGTGCTGGCGGTCCGACATCTCATGCCGATGCATGTGCCGCATCCGATTATCGGCGAGTGGGTGCGCTTCACGCTGGCGTACAACCCAGGGGCCGCCTTCGGGATGCACCTCGGGCCCGCGTCGCGCTGGATCTTTGCGACGTTGAGTGTGGTGATCGTGACGGTGCTGCTTCGCTCGACCGGCGACTTACTGCGCAGTTCGAAGCTGGCCGTCGTCGGCGTGCCGGTCGTGATCGGCGGGGCGATTGGGAATCTGATCGACCGGATCCGGCAGTCTGAGGGCGTGGTGGATTTCATCGACATCGGCATTGGCGATCGCCGCTTCTGGATCTTCAACGTCGCGGACTCCGCGGTGACCGTCGGCGCGATCTGCCTCATCCTGGCGCTGTGGCAATTGGAGCGGGCGCAGGAACGCGCCGCCGCGGCACAGGCTGGCGCCGATCGCCAGCCCACCACGTGACCACCCCCACCGCACGGACCGAATCCCCGCGCGCGGTCGCGCCGACGATCGTCGCCTTCTGTGGCGATGAGGCGGTGGGTGACCGCTTGGATCTCGTGGTGGCCCGTCAGTGCCAGCTGTCACGCACGCAGGCGGCCACGCTGATCGCCTCCGGGCTCGTCACCGTCAACGCCCGGGCGGAGAAAGCGGCCTATCGCGTGGAGTCTGCCGACCAGCTCGTTGTCACGATTCCGCCGCCGCCAGGGCGTGACATCACCCCGGAAGCCATCCCGCTCGACATCGTCTACGAAGACGACGTGTTGCTGGTGGTGAACAAAGCGGCCGGCATGGTGGTGCATCCGGCCCCCGGGAATTGGACGGGGACGCTCGTCAATGCGCTGATGGGCCGTGGACAGCCACTGGCTGATGCCGGCGCCGAAGACCGCGCCGGACTGGTGCATCGGCTCGATAAGGACACGTCGGGGTTGCTGGTGGTGGCGAAAACCGATCGCGCGCATCGCGCGCTGAGCGCCGCCCTCGCGGCGCGACGCGTGACGCGCCGGTATGCCGCCGTCTGCTGGGGGCATGTCGATCAGGACCGTCTCACCGTCGAGGCGCCGCTCGCGCGCGATCCCAAGGACCGCACCCGTATGGCGATCGTCGCCGCCGGTAAGCCGGCGCGCACCGATTTCACGCGGCTCGGGCGCTTTGATAGTGTCGACCTGCTCCGCGCCCATTTGCACACGGGGCGGACGCATCAAATTCGCGTACACCTCGCGTCGATCGGGCATCCCGTGATCGGCGACGACGTCTACGGCGGCGGCGGCGGGCGTCGGCTGGCGGCCTTACCGCCGCATCGGCATTTCCTGCATGCGGCGTGGCTCCGCTTCCGGCATCCGGAGACGGGGGACCTGCTGGATCTGCGTGCGCCGTTGCCGACCGATTTGCGCACGTCGCTGGTGGCGATCAGTGGCATGCCGGAACTCGGGACCATGCCGGATCCGCTGACCTACTTTGGCTTTTACGACGTCGACGACGTGGTGGAGATTCCGGCGGCGACGTCGGAGATGGACGCCGACATGGATTCGGCGTCGGAGGAGTAGCCGTGCCGACCGCCTCCGAGGGGGAGGCGTCACCGCCGACGCTCCTCACGGCGTCGCTGTGGACGCGGCTGGCCGCGCTGGAGTCTCAAATGTCGGACGGTGCGGGCGTGGTGCCTGACGTGGTGCCTGACGTGGTGCCCGACGTGGTGCCCGACGTGGCACCGGCCGACGCCGCGGCGCTCAAGGCCGACATCTTTGCGCTGTTCAAAGAGGTGGAGCAGGCGTCGGCAACGCTCGCGGAGGTCACGCAGCGCATCA
>JBEIUK010000154.1:0-7229 GCA_040374415.1 Gemmatimonadaceae bacterium
ACGCGGCGGTCGCGGGCGCCGCGCCGTTCCCGCGCACCGCACAGGCGGTGACCGACTGGGCGGTCTCGCCCATCGGGGCGACGGCCCTTGCGGCCGCCCCGCAGCTGCATGTTATGGCCTTGGGCAAGGCGGCGCCGGCGATGTTCGCGGGCGCGCTGTCGGCGCTGGCGGCTCAGCAGCGCGACGTCGCGCACGGGTGCGTCATCAGTGCGCATCGCCCGACCGACGCCGACCTTGCGCCGACCGGAGCACTCCCCGACCAGCTCGTGGTGATGGTGGGCGATCATCCGGTGCCGGGGCCCGCCTCGCTGGACGCCGCCGATGCCCTCGATGAAGCCGTCCGACAGGTGGGGACCGGAGATGTCGTGCTGGTGCTCCTCTCCGGCGGGACCACGGCGCTCACAGCCGCGCCGCTCGCCGCGTTGTCACAGCAGGTGGGCGACGCCAACCGCGCGCAGGCCCATCTCGCGAATCTCGCGCAGACGTTGCTGGAATCCGGGCTCGCCATTCACGAGATGAACGCCATCCGGCGCCGCGTGCTGCGCTGGGGCGGCGGACGACTGGCCACCGCGCTCCATGCGCGCGGCGCCGCGCGTATTGCGGTCTTTGCGATCTCGGATGTGATTGGCGACGATCCTGCTGTGGTCGGCTCAGGCCCCTGCTCTCCCGATCCGCTCGACGAGACGGGCTTCTTCGCGCTCCTCGATGCGCATGACCTGCGCGGCCGTCTGGAGCGCGATGTCACACACTTTCTGGGACTCGAAGGGAGTGGATCCCCGCCCTCGGTTCCTGTGGCGACCCATCCGGCCTTCGATATCGTCTCGTATCAGTTCGTCGCTCGCAATGCCGATGCGTTACACGCGTTGGCCTCGGCGGCCCGCGACGCCGGGATCCCGCATGTGGTGGTGGAATCCACGCCGCTCGAAGGGGAAGCAGCCGAGTTGGGCGATACGCTGGCGCGCCATGCCATGCAACTCGCGGCCACGTTGCCGCGCGAGGAGCGCGCGCTGTGGGTTGTTGGTGGCGAGCCGGTGGTGCATCTCCGCGCGATGGTGGAGGAAGCCATCGCCGCCGATGAGAGCGCGATCGACGGGACGCCCGACGAACCCCTCAAGGGCGGCCGCATGCAGGCGTTGGCGCTGGCCGCCGCGTTGCAGTTGGAGACTCGCGCGCATGACGCCGACGACAGCGTCTGGCGCGTCACGCTCCTCGCTGCGGGCACCGACGGCCGGGATGGCCCCACCGACGCCGCCGGTGCCATCATCGATGCCGGCACGCCGCTCGACGCGCGCCGACGCGGACGTCGTCGCCCCGAACGCGATCTCGCTACCGGTCGCTCCTGGTTCAGCCTCGATGCCGCCAACGCGCTCCTGCGCACCGGCCCCACCGGCACCAACGTCATGGACGTGGTCGCCGTGCTGATTGAGGCGCGCCCGTGAGCCCGCGCGTGCCGCTCGCCGCCCCGGACGCGACCCCCGATTCGGAGGCATACCGCCGCCAGCCGCGCCAGACGCGCGGCCAGCAGCGCGTGGAGCTGCTGCTCAATGCGGCGGCGGAGGTCATCGCGGAGTCTGGCATTGAAGCCGCGACCGCTGAAGCGATCGCGTTGCGGGCCAAGACCGCGAAGGGATCGCTCTACCAGTTCTTTCCGAACCGCGACGCCGTCCTCGCCGCACTGGCGCTCCGCTACGCCGATGAAATGCGCGCCATTCACGAGCGGACCTTCCCCATGGACCCCCATGGGATGCCCCTCGAGCGGCTCATGGATCGGATCGTGAATCCGCTGGCGGAGTTCCATGATCGCCACCCGGCCTTCCGGCGTGTCTTCGCCTCCTTCGACGGTCCGGCAGACGAAGTGCGCTCGGCGCCGATCCGCTTGCGGCACCAGCTCTTCGATTCCTTTGTTGATCGGCTGGACGTGCTCTTTGCGGCCCGGAATCCGGCCCTCCCCGCCCGCGACCGCCGCCGCGCGGCCACGATGGCGGCCTCGGTGGGGCATGCCGTGCTCGCACGCCGGAGCCGGGCCGCCGCCGGCGACAAGAAAGCGCTGCTCGACGACCTCAAGCGCATGCTGGTGGGCTATCTCGCGCCCCTGCTCGACCCACCCGCCCCTGCGCGGAAGCGCCGGGCGCCGGGCGCGAAGCCGTAGCGCCACAGACCGGAACTGATGACCTTTCGGGATGGCCTCGCACACTCCATCCCGGATCGTCACCGTCGGTCTCGTTCAGGACACCGCGGCGAACGACCTCGACACCAATCTCGCGCACGCGGTCTCCCGCGTCCGTGAAGCTGCCGCGCAGGGCGCGCAGATCATCTGCCTGCAAGAGCTCTTTCACGCGCCGTACTTCTGCAAGACGCTCGATCCCGCCCGGCTCGGGCTGGCGGAGCCGAGTGATGGCCGGATCATCACCACCATGCAGGCGCTCGCGCGCGAACTCGCGGTGGTGCTGGTGATTCCGTACTACGAGCGCGAGGCGCCGGGGCTGTATCGGAATTCGGCCGCGGTGATTGACGCCGATGGGGCGGTACTGGGCACCTATCGCAAGATGCACATCCCGCATGATCCGTTGTTCGAGGAGAAGTACTACTTCGCCCCCGGCGATGTGGGACCAGACCTGCGAACCGATCGCCATCCCGGCATTAATGGCTTCCGCATGTGGCGTACGCGCTATGCGAACATTGGGGTGCTGATTTGCTGGGATCAGTGGTACCCGGAAGGAGCGCGGATCACCGCACTGCTGGGGGCGGAGATCCTCTTCTATCCCACGGCGATTGGCTGGCATCCGGCGGAAAAGGCCACCTTTGGTGACGCGCAGGTCAATGCGTGGCGCACGGCGCAGCATGCGCACGCCATCGCGAACGGCGTCTTTGTTGCGGCGCCGAACCGCGTGGGCTTTGAAGCCGAAGCGGGGACGGACGGCCTCGAGTTCTTTGGCCAGTCGTTCATCTGCGATCCCTTCGGTCGCGATCTCGCGACGGCGGGGACGACGCCGGCGATTCTCACCGCGGCCTGCGATCTCGATCTGATCGAAGAGACGCGGCGGAACTGGCCGTTCCTGCGCGACCGGCGGATCGACGCGTACGGGCCGATCACGCAGCGTTGGTTGGGCGGCGCGTGAGCATGTCCTCAGGGCACCCGGTGGTGCGCATGCCGGCGGAGTGGGAACCGCATGCGTCCACCTGGATTTCGTGGCCGCATCATGAGCCGGACTGGCCCGGGAAGCTGGGGCCGATCCCGTGGGTGTACGCGGAAATCGTGCGTGCGCTCGCCGCGCATGAGCGCGTGGACATCCTCTGTCACAGCGAGGCGGTCCAGCAGCAGGCCCAGCAGATGCTCACGCTGCACGACGTCGCACTCGAGCGCGTGCACCTCCATGTGCAGCCCACCGATCGCGTCTGGCTGCGCGATTCCGGTCCGACCGCCGTGCATCGTGCCGATGGCTCCGTGGCGCTCGTGCACTGGGGCTTTAATGCCTGGGCGAAGTACGACAACTATGCGCTCGACGCCGAGGTGCCGGCGACGGTCGCTCGGGTGACGGGGCTGCCGCGCATGGATGCGCGACGGCACGACACCGACGCGCCCCTCATCCTCGAAGGCGGCGGCATTGAGACCGATGGACTCGGCACGATGCTCGTGACCGAAGAGTGGCTGCTGAGCGATGTGCAGGTGCGGAACCCCGGGTATACGCGCGCCGACTATGAGCGTGCCTTTCATGAATATCTTGGGATCACGCACACCATTTGGCTCGGCGACGGCTGCGTGGGCGATGACACGCATGGCCATGTCGATGACATCGCGCGCTTTGTCGCGCCGGGGGTCGTCGTGCTCGCGCACGAAACCGATCCGTCCGACGAGAACCATGCGCGCTCGCTCGACAACCTCCACCGCCTCCGGCTGGCCCGCGATGCCCGTGGCGAGTCGCTGCGCGTCGTGACGCTCCCCTATCCGCGCGCGGTGATGATGGACGGGATGCGGCTCCCGGCGAGCTACGCCAACTTCTATATCGCCAACGGCACCGTGATTGTGCCAACCTTCAACGACGTGAACGACCGGGTGGCGCTCAATACCCTGGCCGAGCTGTTCCCCACGCGGCAGGTAGTGGGGATCCACGCCGTGGATTTGGTCTGGGGACTGGGCACGCTGCATTGCCTGTCGCAGCAACTGCCGGCCCCCCGGGGGGCGGCATGACCACCCCGACCGGCCCCAACGGGGTACCGGACCCGAAGCTGCCGGGCTGGTTCCGGAAGCAGACGATCGCCGATCCCATGTCGGACGAGCGGCTGGCAGCCTTTATCGGGCCCCGGTGGACGACGTATGCGCGCAAGTTCGCCCCGTACCGGGAAGACCCCAGCTTCGTGCCCACCTGGAACTGGACCGCGGCGCTCTTTCAGGTGGCCTGGTTCGCCTACCGGAAGCTGTATCTGGCGGCGTTGGGCTTTTGGGTGATCCCTGGGCTCGTTTTTCGGGCGCTCTCCGGCTCCGATGCCCAGCTCACCATGTCCGAGCTCATGAAGCCGGAAAATGAACACGTCCTCATGGCGCAGTTCGGGGTGGCGCTCTCCTCGATGATTCTCTCGGGCGGGATCGCCAACTGGCTCCTCTTCCGGCGGGCGCGCGCGGCGGTGCACATCGCCGCGCTGCAGGAATTGGGGGCGCCGGACCAGCTCGCCTGGCTGGCCCGGGTGGGGGGGGTGAACCGCCGCGGGACCACCTTTGCCGTGCTGATCCTGCTCATGCTGACCTACGCCGCCGTGCGGGGCTGACGGCCCTCGTGACGCCAAACGCCGTGCCGCTGTTATTCATGGGATGACCGACGCGGAGCTGATTGCCCGGACACGCGCCGGCGATTCTGACGCGTTTGGCGCGCTGGTCACTCGGTACTACCCCGTGTGCTGGCGGTTTGCTGTGCATATGCTGGGCGATCGCACCGATGCGGAGGATGTGCTGCAGGAGGCCTTTCTGCGGGCGTATCTGGCGATCGGGCGGTACGATGAGCGGGACCAATTTCGCGGATGGCTGTTCCGGATCGTGACCAATCAGTGCCGCAATGCCCTGACGTCGCGGGGACGGCGCGTCCGCCGGTTTATCAACGACGAGGACGCCATCGGACAGGCACCGGCGCCGCTGTCGGAGCTGTTCGGAGATGTCGACCATGCAGCCCTGTCGCACGCGCTGTCGCAGTTGGATGCGACGCAGCGCGAGGCAGTGCTCCTGAAGTACGCCGAGGGGTTGGAGTACACGGAGATGACGGCTTTGACCGGCGCCGGGGAATCGGCGCTCAAGATGCGCGTGAAGCGGGGCATCGACCGGTTACGGTCGCTGCTGGAGCCGCCGCGTGGCTGACCGCGATCCGCTCCCGCTCGTCCCCACCGAGGGCGACGATCCGGCGCTGGTGGCGCGGCTGACGGCGCTCTATGCCGCGACGCCGCTCCCACCCGAGGGGCAGGCCGAGCAGTGCGCGCGGGCCGTTTTGGCGCGGGCGATGCACCAACCGGTGCGCGCCGCCGACGGCGTCCCGCGAATCCGGTGGTGGTGGGGAGCGGCGGCAGCGGCCATCCTGGTCATCGGCGTGGGGGTGCGGGGCATCTCCGGCCGCCAGCCGACGGTCACCACGGACGCCGCGCCCGCCGGCGCCGCGCTCACCGGGACCGTCACGCCAACGCCTGCAGGGGCTGCGTTTTGAGCTGCAGCTGCCGGATGCGGCGCAGGCCGTCGCACTGGTTGGGGATTTCAACGGCTGGAGCGCGTCGGCCACCCCCATGGTGCGTCGGGGACCACGTGGCGAGTGGGCGGCCGAGGTGCCACTCACCCCGGGGCGCCACGAATACGCCTTCGTGGTGGATGGCCGTCGGTGGGTCATTGATCCGCTCGCGCCGCAGGTCCCGGACGCCGGCTTCGGCCCGTCCAATGCCGTGGTCGTGGAGGGCGGCTCCGAGTGATGCCGGCCCCCGCAGTCCTCTGGCTGATGGCCGGGCTTCTGGGAGCCCCGATGGCCTCGGCGGTGCGTGATACGGCGACGACCGCCATGCCGGATTCCATGCCGGATTCCGTGCCGGTCGTTCAGCCACCCGTCTTCGACGCCTCCCGCTTCGACAGCCTCACCGCGGTGGGGCTGCGAGGGTTGCTCGACAGTGCCACCGCCGAAGGGATCCCCACCGGACCGCTCATCAACCGGGCCCTTGAAGGGGCCGCCCGACGCGTGCCTGGCGCCCGGATTCTGCAGGTGGTGCGCGCGCATGCCGTCGCGCTCGTCCAGGCCCGTGAGGCACTCGGCCCCGGCACGCCGGTGATGGAATTGGATGCGGGCGCCACCGCGCTCCGGGCCGGTGTCGACAGCCGATCGCTCGTCGCGATCCGTGGGACCCGTGCCGCCGGGGCCGCGATGATCCCCATCGTGGTCCTCACCGATATCGTGCAGCGCGGAATCCCCGCCGTCACGGCGCGGGATGCGGTCACCACCATCGCTCGGCAGCCTGCCTCCGATGACCTGCTGAAGGGGCTGCAACTGACCGTGGCCCGGAATGCGGTCCGCGGTCCAGGGATGGCTGCCGACGCCCTCGCGCGTTATCTTCGAGGCACAGTGAATGGCGTGCTGCCGTCGTCCGCGCCCGCGGCGACAGATCGCAAGCCAATCCGCCCCCCGGTCCCGTGACACTCGTCCCGTGACGCTCGCCTGCCGCCTCTCTCGCGTGTCGGGCCACGGCTCCCCTTGGAGCCGCGGGTGGGCGGTGCCATGCGCCTCCCTGCTCTTGGCGACCCCCCTGCAGCCATTGCTGGCGCAGCCGCGCGGTGACGCCCCTATTGCGCCGGCCTCCGCCATCGGACCGGCCACCCGCGCCGCCACCTGGTCGGTGCTTGGTCTCGCCGCGGCGAACGACGTCAGCAGCAATTCGGTCAGTCAGCGGAGCGATATGTGGGTGGGGGCCACCCAACCGCTCGGCGGGATCGGCCATGTCCGCTTCAGCGCGATTGGCAGTGGCACCATGCGCATGGCTGGTGCCGCCGCCGGGAGTGAGGCCGGTGGCGGACAGCTCGCGCTTCGCGCGCGCGCGGAGTTCGACCGCCTGCAGCTCTGGTCGGCGGTAAGCTATGGGTATGTGCGGGCCAACGGGCTCGCGTCGCAGGCCACCGATGTGATGCGCGGCTTCATTGCCCCCGGCGCGGACGCGGCCACGGTGGATACCACCATCTCGCGACACATCGACGTCGGGTCCGTCCAGCGGGCGGA
>JBEIUK010000099.1:0-10061 GCA_040374415.1 Gemmatimonadaceae bacterium
ACCACGCCGGGGACCATCATTGTGTCGACGCGGAAGCGGACGGCGGAGACGGCGGCGGTGGTGGCTCGTCGCGCGGGGATCACCCCCGTGGTGATTGCGCTCGACGGCGGGGCGGCCACGCACATTGCGGCTGTCGCGGCGGCGGTGCGTCAGGCGAGCGGTGTGGTGCTCGTGGTGGGGCACAGTAACACGATTCCGGCCATTGTCGGGGCGCTCGGTGGCCCGAAGCTCCCGGATCTGTGTGATGCCAGCTACGCCACGATGTATCTCCTCACGCCGGGCCGTGCCGGTGCGCCGACGCAGGTGGTCACGGCGCACTATGGGCTCCCCGATCCGCCCACGAGCGTGGGCTGTGCCACCATGACGCCGCGCTGAGCGGCGGGGCCGTGTAGCTTTCGCGCATGATGTCTTCTGCTGCTGACCGAGAACCGGGACCCGTGGGATCGCCCATTGGGACACCCGTAGGGACGCCCGTAGGGACGCCCATTGGGATTGTCACCGTCTCCGATCGCGCCGCGACCGGCGCTTATGCCGATCTCTCCGGGCCCGCGATCATTGAGTCGCTGACCCGCTGGATTGAAGCCCCGTGGTATCCGGTGGTGCGCTTGGTCCCCGATGAGCAGGGGCAGATCGAAGCCGCGCTCACGGAGCTCGCCGATACGCAGGGGTGCCATCTGGTTGTGACCACCGGCGGCACCGGACCGGCGGCGCGTGATGTCACCCCCGAAGCCACCACCGCCGTGTGCAGTCGCATGCTGCCGGGGTTTGGTGAACAGATGCGTGCCGTCTCGCTGCGCACGGTGCGCACCGCCGTGCTGTCGCGGCAGACGGCGGGGATTCGCAACGCCACGCTGATCGTCAATCTCCCCGGAAAGCCGGCGGCGATTGAGGTGTGCCTCGGTGCCATTCTTGATGCCATTCCGCCCTGTGTGAAGCTGCTGGGCGGCCCCACGTTGACGCTGACGCCCGAGGCCCGGGCGCGTCCGTTCTGATCCGGAGCTCTCTGATGTCACTCGCCCCCGAGTTGCTGCAGATCCTCGTCTGCCCGCAGTGCAAAGGCGCGCTGCAGCACTATCTGCGTCCCACCGAGGCGCTCGTCTGCCGCAGCTGCGCGCTGGTCTACGCCGTTGATGATGGCATTCCGGTCATGCTGATCGATGATGCCCGCGCGCTCGACGACGCGGAATTTCCCCAGACGCCCTGAGCCGACCGATGTCGTCTGCACCAACGCCCTGGCACGACGGCACACTCGTCGTGCATGCCGGCCTTCCCCCGCGGGAGAAGGGCACGCCATATCTCCCCGGCCCGACCTTCGCGGCGCCCTATCATGCGCCGGGTGATCCGGCGGCGTCGGCCTTTACCTACGGCCGCTTTCATAACCCCACCTGGCAGGGATACGAAGCGGCGCTCTCCGCGCTCGAAGGGGGCACGGCCGTACTCTTCCCGTCGGGGATGGCGGCGAGTGCGGCCGTGCTGCACACCGTGCTCAAGCCCGGCGACACACTCGTCATGCCGTCGGACAGCTACTACACGACGCGGGTAATCGCGCAGGAGTACATCGCGCCGCACGGCGTCACGATCAAATCGGCCCCCACGGCCCAGGAGGCCCAGAAGGCCCTCCTCGCCGGTGCACGGCTCCTTTGGCTCGAGTCGCCCACGAATCCGGAGCTCGATGTCTGCGATCTGGCCGCGCTCTGTGAGGCGGCGCATGCCGCCGGGGCGCTCGTCGCCGTCGATAACACGACCGCCACCGCGCTCGCGCAGCGTCCGCTGGCCCTCGGCGCGGACTTTGTGGTGATGTCCGACACGAAAGCGATGACGGGGCACGCCGATCTCGTGCTGGGACATGTTGCCACCGCCGATCCGGCGTGGGCTGAGACGATTCGCACCTATCGCACGCGACTCGGCTCAATCCCCGGCCCGATGGAAGTGTGGCTCGCGCATCGCTCCCTTGGCACGCTCCAGGTGCGGTTGCAGCAGCAGTGTGCCTCGGCGCTCACCGTCGCCGAAATGCTCGCGGCACATCCGGTCGTGCAGCGGGTGCGCTATCCCGGTCTGCCTTCAGATCCGTCGTACGCCACGGCGGCGCGGCAGATGAAGCTGTTTGGCCCGGTGATTGGCTTCGAACTGGCCGATCGCGCCGCGGCGGATCGTTTCTTTGCGGCGTCACAGCTGGTGGCGGAAGCGACAAGCTTTGGCGGCATTCACACCAGTGGTGAACGGCGCGCGCGCTGGGGCGGGGATGCGGTGGGCGAAGGCTACATTCGCCTCAGCATCGGCCTCGAAGACATTCGCGACCTGCTCACCGATCTGTCGGCGGCG
Source organism: Gemmatimonadaceae bacterium (assembly GCA_040374415.1). Lineage (GTDB taxonomy): Bacteria > Gemmatimonadota > Gemmatimonadetes > Gemmatimonadales > Gemmatimonadaceae > Gemmatimonas. The sequence goes on from JBEIUK010000099.1 coordinate 2,323, forward strand.
CTCGCTGCGGCCGACGCCGGTGCCTCCACGACGTGATTCCCTCGACACCAGTCCATGTCTGACGCCACGACTGACTCCACGACTGACTCCATGCACGAACCCGGCGCCGACGGAGCACAGGGCGAGTCCGCTCCGACCGCGGTGAATCGCCGCGCCTTTCTGGGCACGGCATTGACCGCCTCGGCGGCGATGGCGTTGCCAGCGGTGGCGCTCCCGGCGGTGGCGATCCCTGCCGCGGCACTCGCATCACCCGCAGCTGCGCGTTCCGACGAAAACGACGCCGCGACGCCGCTCCCGTTTCCATATGCCGAGCTGTCGGTCGCGCAGCTGCAGGCGCGCATGGCCGCCGGGACGCTCACGTCGCGGGCGCTGACGGCGGCGTATCTGGCGCGGATCGCTGCGGTCGATGCCGCCGGCCCCACGCTCCGGTCGGTGATTGAGACGAATCGTGCGGCGCTGTCGATTGCCGCGGCTATGGATGCGGAGCGGAAGGCCGGCAAGGTACGCGGCCCGCTGCATGGCATCCCCGTGCTGATCAAGGATAACATCGACACCGCCGACGGCATGCAAACAACGGCGGGCTCGCTGGCGCTGGTGGGTCAGCCGGCGCCGGCCGATGCCTTTCTCGTGGAGCGACTGCGCGCGGCCGGCGCCGTGCTGATCGGGAAGACCAATCTCAGTGAGTGGGCGAATTTCCGGTCGACGCGTTCCACGAGTGGCTGGAGTGGGCGTGGTGGGCAGACGCGCAATCCGTATGTGCTCGATCGGAATCCCTGTGGTTCGAGCTCTGGGACCGGCGCCGCCATTTCCGCCAACCTCGCGGCGGTGGGGATTGGCACCGAGACCGACGGCTCCATTGTCTGTCCGTCATCGCTCTGCGGGCTGGTGGGGCTCAAGCCCACGGTCGGCCTGGTGAGCCGTCGCGGCATCATTCCGATTTCGGCGACGCAGGACACCGCCGGTCCCATGACCCGTACCGTGGCCGACGCCGCCGCGCTGCTTTCGGTGATCGCGGGTGAGGATCCGCGCGATCCGGCGACGGCGGCGAGCGCCGGTCATCGAGTGGCCGATTATACCTCGGCGCTCAATGCCAACGCGCTGCAGGGGGCGCGCATTGGCGTGGCGCGCAACATGGCGGGCTTTCATCCGCTGGTGGATGCCGCCTTTGACCGCGCCATCGCGGCGATGCGTGCGGCGGGGGCGGTGATCGTTGATCCGGCGAATGTCCCCACGGTGGGGCAGACCGATGCCGCCGAGTTGGAGGTGCTGCTCTATGAGTTCAAGGACGGCCTGAACGCCTATCTCGCGTCGCGAGGGAGCACGGTCAAGTACCGCACGCTGGCGGAGCTCATCGCGTACAACAAGGCGCATGCGGACCGCGAAATGCCGTGGTTTGGGCAGGAGCAGTTTGAGCGCGCCGAGGCGAAGGGGCCGCTTACCGATGCGGCGTATCAGACCGCGCTGGCGACCTGCCGTCGGTTGTCACGCGCGGAGGGGATCGATGCGGTGCTGTCGACCCATCAGCTCGATGCGATCATTGCGCCCACCAATGCGCCGGCGTGGCCAACCGATCCAGCCAACGGCGATCATGTCACCGGTGGCAATTCGTCGGTGGCAGCGGTGGCCGGCTATCCCAGCATTACGGTGCCCATGGAGTTCTTGGGTGGGTTGCCCCTTGGCGTCTCCTTCATTGGTGGCGCCTGGAGTGAGGCGCGGCTGCTGGCCTTTGCCTATGCCTTTGAACAGCGCACCAAGGCGCGCCGCGCGCCGGCGTTTCTTCCCACGATGCCGATGGCGCATCCATGAGTGAGTCGATGTCCGAGGACAACGCAGGACGGCAGGCGGAGTCCGACACCGAGTCGGTGCAGAAGTCGGTGCAGAAGCCGGTGACGCATCCGAACGCGATCCGCGCGGCAACACAGACCGGGGCGCCCGAGCCGGTGGATTCGCCGGCGGCGGTGCGCACCAAGGCGCTGATCGCGGTGGGGATCGCGCTGCTGGTGGCCGTAGGCGGCTGGATCGGGTTGAATCAGGCGGCCGATCGTGGCATTCGTCGGCTGGCGGCGATCGACAAGGTGCGCGGGCAGTGCACGCAGGCATGGGCGGTGGCGCGGACGCGAACCGATACGTTGCTGGTCGACCGGATCGCGTTGCCTGATACGATTGATCCGCGCTCCGATCAGGCGCTCGCGCGGTGCGGCGATTTGCGGAAGCTCGAGCCGACGGCGCCGCCCAACAATCGCGAGATGAGCGGCGAACCGATGCCCCGCGGGCTGCGGTAGCGGCAGTTCTCGGGGAGCCGCTATCCCAGCAGCTCGACCGTCGCGGCGGTGAGATATTGCAGCCCGGCCACCAGCGCCGCTTCATCGAGATCGAACTGCGGATGATGATGCGGGAAGGTGCTGTCGATCTGCGCATTGCCGGAGCCGATGAAGGCAAACACCCCGGGGGCATGCTGCTGATAGGCGGAGAAATCTTCCCCCACCATCAGCGGCGTCATCGCCGCCAGGCGCTCCGCGCCAAACTCCCGAGTCACCAGCGTCCGCAGCTGCGCCGTGACGGCCGGATCATTCACCACCGGCCGGTAGCCTCGCTCCACGCTGAACGTGTACGTCGCGCCGTGCGCCTCGCACACGCCGCGGATCACCCGCTCCATCAGCGACGGCACCCGGTCCCGTAACGCCGCATCGAAGGTGCGAATCGTCCCCGACAGCATCGCACTGTTAGGGATCACGTTGTCGGTGGTGCCGGCATGGAACTGCGTGACACTCACCACCAGCGGCTCCAGCGGATTCACCTGCCGCGATACGACCTGCTGCAGGGCGCTCACCACCTGCGCCCCCACCGCGATCGGGTCCACGCTGTCGTGCGGCAGCGCCGCATGCCCGCCGCGCCCGGTGATGGTGCAGCTGAAGGTGTCCGGCGCCGCCATCGCGGCCCCGGCCAACAGCCCGATCTGCCCGGTCGGCAATTGCGACCACAAATGCACCCCGATCACCACGTCCACGCCCTCCATCACCCCGGCCGCAATCATCTCCTCCGCACCACCCGGCGCGAGCTCCTCGGCGTGCTGAAAGAAAAAGCGCACCTCGCCACGGATGGCGTCCCGCTGCGCGGCCAGCAGCGTGATGAGCCCCAGCAGCATGCTGGTGTGACCATCATGCCCGCAGGCATGCATCACACCATCGGTGGTGGAGCGATACGCCACGGCGTTCTCTTCATGAATCGGGAGCGCGTCGATATCCGCACGAACCGCCACCGTGCGCCCCGGCATCGGACCCACCAGCCGCGCCATCACACTCGTCGGCGTTGGCCGCGTGACGATCAATCCCGGGATCGTCTCCAGCACGCCACGAATCCAGGCGGCAGTCGCATGCTCCTGAAAGGCCAGCTCCGGATGCTGATGCAGATGCCGGCGCCACGCCGACAGCTGCGGCGACAGCGCGGCAGCCTCAGCCAGCACATTCGCCAGGTTCAGCAGGGGGCGATCGATCGTGGCAGACATCGTCATGCCGGAAGATCGTCATCCGCACGCGGCGACAACAGCGTGGGGGCACCAGAGAATGGCAGCACCGGCAGATGGAACTCCACCCCGCGCAGCCGCCCGTAATTCGCCCGCAACAGCGTGACCGCGCGCGGAATATCATGTTCGGAGCGGATACGCACGGTCACCCATCCGGTGCGCGCCATGGTATCGTGCGACTCGGCAATGCCCGCAGCGACCAGTTCGCGACGCATACGGACCGAGCACGGAAGATCGAGGCGGCCATTCGGATGCAAATGCCCGAAGACGCGCTGATGCACACGAAATTCCATGGCGCCCAGACGGCGTTGGAGAATCTCCACGCCATCCCACCCCTGCAGCGCCGTCCGTAACCGCTCGCTGTACGCCAGTCCCGCCATCGCGCCTCCGCTGCGGGACGCCGGAGTGACGCCAGCCGCTCTGCTGGATATGCCGCCTACTGGCGCGAAGCGCCAGAGGGGACCACCTTTTCGGTATGACCGCACTCGACGCCACCATCGCTCCCTGCGCGCTGGGCCATGTCCTCGTTGCCCGGACCCCCCGCGGCCTCTGCCGCGTCACCCTTGGCGACGATCCGGCCGCCCTCGATGACGCGTTTCGTGCGGAATTCCCGAGGGCAACGGTCACGCACACCGCCACGGCGTTCGACGACACGGTGGCCGCTGTGATCGCCATGGCCAGCGGAACGCGAGCCGCGACCGACACGCCGCTGCCGCTCGACGTGCAGGGGACCCCGTTCCAGGAGCGCGTCTGGCAGGCGCTCCGCGACATCCCGCCCGGTACCACCTGCAGCTACGCCGAGGTGGCCACGCGCATCGGCGCCCCCTCGGCCGTCCGCGCGGTGGGCACGGCTTGCGGCGCCAATCCCGTCGCCCTCGCCATCCCCTGTCATCGTGTGGTGCGGCAGGATGGCGCCCTCGGCGGCTATCGCTGGGGACTCGCCCGCAAAGCGCAGCTCTTGCAAGCGGAACAGGCGCACTAGGCCGGCCTGCTGAACGACGACGGGGGATCGGCCGATTGGCCGATCCCCCGTGTGGCATCCGGTCTCGCAACCGGATGCGGTCACCACACCGGCATCAGACCGGGAAGAGCATTTCCCGATAGCGCGGCAGCGGCCAGAACTCGTCACCCACGGTGAGCTCCAGCGCGTCGATCGCGTCACGCACCTCGGCCATGCTCTCGCAGCCGGTGGTGGTCAGGAACTGTCCCTGCGCCGCGAGATCGTCGTGCATCCCTTCGGCCTTCGCGATCGCCTTGGCCAGCTCGGCCCGCTTCTGCTGCAGTGAGCCAATGAGCTTGGTGGTGGCGTTCGCCGCATCGACCAGCGGCTGCACATTGATCCCCGCCGACGCGCCGTTGCCCGCCGCCGAGGCGACCTGGCCGACATAGGCGTAGGTGGCTGGCAGAATCTGCGTGTCCGCGATCTGCTGGAGCGTGTGCATTTCGATCAGGATGTCCTTCACGTACCGCTCGAGCTTCACATGGTAGCGGCTCTCGAGTTCGGTTTCGGTGAGGATCCCCGTGCCATGGAACAGCGACTTGGCGCGGTCCGTCGTGAGCTGCGCGAGCGCTTCCGGCGTGCGGCGCAGGTTGAGCAGGCCACGCTTGGAGGCCTCCACGACCCACTCGTCGGAGTAGTTGTTCCCTTCGAAGCGGACCGCTTCCGTTTCCTGGAAGGCGGCACGCACGACCTTCAGGATCGCATCATCGACGGTGCTCGCGGAGGCCAGCTCGGCCTTGATCGCGGCGGTCATCTCGCCAATCGCTTCGGCGACGGCGGCCTGCAGCAGCATCATCGGGAAGCCGATGCTCTGCGAGCCACCCACCGCGCGGAATTCGAACTTCGCGCCGGTGAAGGCAAAGGGCGACGTGCGGTTCCGGTCGGTGTTGTCCTGTTCGACTTCGGGGAGCTTGGCCACGCCCAGCTTGAGCATCGCCTGTTCGGCATTCGTCGGCGACGTCTTGCCGGCGGCGATGTCTTCGATCACCTGCGTGAGCCCCTTGCCGAGGAACGCGGAGATGATCGCCGGGGGCGCTTCGTTCGCCCCGAGGCGGTGTTCGTTGCCGCTGCTGGCGATGCCGGCGCGCAGCAGCCCCGCATGCTTGTGCACGCCCTTGAGCACGGCGGCCAGGAAGAGCAGGAAGCGGACGTTCTGATGCGGCGTCTTGCCGGGCTTGAGCAGGTTCGTGCCGTTGAGCGCGTTGTCGGACGCGATCGCCATCGACCAGTTGCAATGCTTGCCAGAGCCATTGACGCCGGCGAACGGCTTTTCATGCACGATTGCCTGCAGGCCGTGACGCGGCGCTACCTTCCGGAGCACGGCCATCACGACATGGTTGTGATCGACGGCAATGTCGCTGTCCTCGAAGAACGGCGCCATTTCAAACTGCGACGGCGCCACTTCGTTGTGCCGCGTGACAATGGGCACGCCAAGCTTGTACAGCTCGAACTCGACTTCGCTGATGCACGCCTGCACGCGCTCCGGGATGCCACCGAAGTAGTGATCTTCGAGCTGCTGGCCGCGTGGCGGCGGCGCGCCGACGAGCGAGCGCGCGGCCATCACCAGGTCGGGGCGGAGCGCAAAGTGCGCGCGGTCGATGAGGAAGAACTCCTGCTCCACGCCGAGCGTGGTGTTGACGCGCAGGACGCCCTTATCGCCGATGGCTTCGAGCAGTTCGATCGCGCGCGCGGAGAGGACGTCCGAGCTGCGGAGCAGCGGCGTCATTTCGTCGAGCGCTTCGCCGTTGTAGCCGATGAAGACCGACGGGATGCAGAGGTACTTCACGCCCCCCGTTTCGCTGATGAAGACGGGCGAGGCCGGATGCCACGCGGTGTAGCCGCGCGCTTCCCAGGTGGCGCGCAGGCCGCCCGACGGGAAGCTGGAGGCGTCCGGCTCGGACTGAATGAGCTGCTCCCCGGAGAACGACTCGATCGGGGCGCCCTTGTCGTCAAAGCTCAGGAACGCGTCATGCTTTTCGGCGGTGAGGCCGGTCTGCGGCTGGAACCAGTGCGTGAAGTGGGTGACGCCACGCGAAATGGCCCACTCCTTGATGACCTGCGCCACGACCGGCGCGATGTCGGTGTCGAGCTTTTTGCCGAGCCGGATGGAGGCGGCCAGCTTCTTGTAGATGTCCTTGGGGAGCTTGGTGGCCATCTGGCGCAGCCCAAGCGTGTTGGCGCCGTACCAGGCGCTCGTGGGCTGCTGAATGCCGTTCTCTTCCGGGCGCATCGTGATGCGCACCGGGCGCTGCGTCACCTGACGCAGCGCGTCGGTGCGGGGCGTGATCGGGGAGGCCATGGGCCGAAAACTCCGAAAGGGGTCAGTATGGTGTTGAACGCGATTCCGGCGCGTCCAAGCACAAAAGATCACCCTTTTTGGGCCAAAAGCCAAGCGAAAACGCCGAACTGTCCGTGGAAAACTGCACGATGTGCACAAATTGCGGCACAGTGCGGATTTTTCAGAGCTATACCGAAAGAAACCCGAAGTACGCGGGGTTACGGCGGTGGTGGTGCCGGCTGTTGGGGGGCGGGCGCGCCGGCGGTGATCGCCAGGGTGATCCGTTCCCGTTGGCGCGGGGTCGCTGAGAAATAGAGCGCCAGCAGATTGCCGGACCGGATCACCACCGGACGGCGAGGCCAGGGGAGGGTGGTGTCGGCGGCCGAGTCCACCCGGGGGGCTAGGCGGATCGTGTCCAGCGGGGCGAGGGCCCGGGCCAGTGCGACCGAGTCCTTGAAGAAGAACGCGAGGATCGTGTCGGTCAGGGCCACGCGGTACCGGACACCAGGGACCGGCAGGAACGGGACCCGGGCACTGTCCCCGGTGGCCTTGATCGACAACCCGGCGTGAAAGATCCGGTCCTCAAAGCCGCACGGCTGCCAGCGGCTGTTGCGTGGGCAGGAGGGATCGCCGGGGCCAATGGGGCGCTGGGTGACGAGCGGCGGGAGTGCTCGACCGGTGCCGGCGGCGCCCTGATCCGGCCCGCCGCAGGCGGTGAGCGCTCCGGCGAGTGCTCCCGTGAGCGCCACGACGAGCGCTCTGGTCAGGGCGGCGACGGCCAGCCGCCGCGCCGCGATGCGCGGCGGGTCTGATGGAACGGGGATGGGAGGCACCCCAGAGGATACCCCATCCGGCCGGGCACGGCCACTTCGCGGCGACTTCGCGGCGACTTCGCGGCGACTTCGCGGCGACTTCGCGGCGACTTCGCGGCGACTACG
>JBEIUK010000287.1:0-3019 GCA_040374415.1 Gemmatimonadaceae bacterium
CATCGACGGGCACGGCGGTGCCGCTGGCCGGCGCGCGCATGGTGGTGAGCAGCAGGGCGATGCCACCGGCCAGCGCAACAGCCCCGGTCCAGCGCCAGACGGGGCGACGCGACCTGGAACGCAGCGCGCGAACGGTGGGCCTCGGTGTCCCATCGAGTGTGGGGGTCGGGCTCTGGCCGCCCAGCAGGTCGCGGGTGAGACGCTCCACCGTGTTGACATCGGCCCGGGGGGCTGGTGCCGCGCCGTCGGTCTCCGCCGGCGTGGTCGTCCAGACGCCCGCGACGAGCGCATGGCCATCGGTCAGGAGGATGTCGGCCGGCGTGAGCTCTCGGCAGACGAGGCCCTGGCTCTGCGCGTACGCCAGCGCGCTGGCCACGTCCCGGATCAGCGGTACCGCTTCGGTGTCAGGGAGCCGACCCAGGCGATGCAGCCGTACGTCCAACGTTTCGCCGTCAATGAACGGCATGATGGCGTACGGCAGCCCCTCCGCCTCGCCGGCGTCAACGATCGGCACAATGTGCGGGTGGGTCAGTCGGGACGCCGCCGCGATGTCCCTCGCGATGCGTGGTGCGGCGGCGGCGGTGGCCCGCTCCGGCCGCACGACCTTGATGGCGACCTCCCGCCGATGGGTGAGGTCATAGGCATGCCACACGATCGCCGAGCCGTCTCGGCCAAGTTCCCGGCCGATGGCATAGCGCGCACCCAGCGTCCGGTGCACACGCTGGCGGATGTCCGCCATGGCATCCTGCTGCTTCATGGGTCGGGGAGGGTGGTCAGGACGTCGGCGAGGAGGGAGTGGGGGCAAAGTACCGCCTTTCCCGCTGGCGCGTGGCGGCGGCGCTCTCTTGTGAAACTTTTCACAATCTTGCCGGGTTTTAAAAGGGTCACCCGCCATCGGAGAGCCTTATGCCCGGACGTTCCACGGTTCAGCAGCTCAACAGCACGCCGCACCCCAAACTGACCGTCACGGGCAGCTTCTCCGTCGACCCACGCCCGCACGTCATCATCGTGGGCGGCGGGTTCGCCGGACTCTCCGCCGCGCGCGCCCTCGCCAATGCGCCTGTCCGCATCACGCTCATTGACCGCACCAATCACCACCTCTTCCAGCCGCTCCTCTACCAAGTGGCGACGGCGGTGCTCAATCCGGCGGATATCTCCGTCCCGATCCGTTGGCTCCTCCGCCATCAGCCCAACGTCACGGTCGTCATGGCCGACGTCTATCGCCTCGACGCCGACGCCCGCACGATCGACCTCGACGGCGGATCGGTCACCGTCACCTACGATTTTCTCGTCCTCGCTGCCGGCGCCCGCCACGCCTACTTCGGCCACCCGGAATGGGAAGCGTTCGCCCCAGGCCTCAAGAGCCTCGAAGACGCCCTCGAACTCCGCCGTCGCTTCCTCCTCAGCTTCGAAGCCGCTGAACGCGCCAGCGCCGCCGACGAACGCGAAGCGCTCCTCACCTTCGTTATCGTCGGCGGTGGACCCACCGGCGTCGAACTCGCCGGCATGATCCCCGAGGTCACGCGCCACACGCTCACCGGCGAATTCCGCCGCATCGATCCGTCCTCGGCGCGTATCCTCCTCCTCGAAGGGGGACCCCGCATCCTCCCGAGCTTCCCGGACGAACTCTCCGCCCGCGCCCAGCGCGATCTCGAAGCCCTCGGCGTCACCGTCCGCACCAACTGCGTCGTCTCCGAGGTCACCGCTGATGGCGTCGTCGCCAACGGCGAACGGATCGCCGCGCACACCGTCTTCTGGGGGGCTGGCAATCAGGCCTCACCGCTCGCCCGCCAGCTCAAGGTGCCACTCGATCGCGCCGGTCGCGTCTGCGTGAACCCCGATCTCAGCGTCCCGGGCTATCCCACGGTCTTCGTGGCCGGCGATATGGCCGCCACGACCACCGCCGATGGAAAGCCGGTCCCCGGCGTGGCCCCGGCCGCCAACCAGATGGGGACGGTCGTGGGGCGCAACATTGCGCGCGATCTCGCCGGCGCGAAGCGTGGCACATTTTCGTACCTTAACAAGGGCGACCTCGCCACGATCGGCCGGCACAAAGCGGTCGCGGTGGTGGCCGGGGTCCGCATGACGGGCTTCACGGCGTGGCTCACCTGGCTCTTTGTCCACGTGCTCTATCTCGTGGGGTTCCGCAATCGCATCACCGTGCTGGTCCAATGGGCCTTCCAGTACCTCACCTTCCAGCGCGGCGTCCGCCTCATCACCGGGACCACGGTGCACCGTCTCTTGAAAGCCAGTAAAGACGCCGCGGCTAATCGCACCGCGCGCGACGCCGCGTGAGCCGTCGGCGCACACGTCCATCGACGCGCGCCGAGTCGATCACACCACCGACTGCGACCGCCACAGCGTCGGCGGTCAAAGCGTGGCAGCTGGTCGATGGGGCGACCTTTCTCCCGGTCACCTCGGCCGCACCGAGCGCGCAGTGGGTGGGTGATGGGACGCTGCGGTGGATCGATGTGCAGACGCCCGACGCCGCCGAGCTGTCGGCCCTGCTCACCTCGTTAGGCACGCCGGCGACCATCATTGCCTTGGCCACCGATTTCGACGCGATGATCTCGGATGCGCATGCGGAGCGCGATGCCGCTTGGCTGCGCATTCCGGTGCCCACCACGCTCTCGGAGCAGGAGCACCGGTTCATTACGGTGGTCGCGCTCCCGAGTGTGCTGATCACACATCATCGGCGCCCGCTTGAGCGGCTGGAAAAGCTGGAAGCGCTGCTGGTGCGCGTCTTTCCTGACGGTACCAGCTCCACCGCGCTGGTGCTCGAAGTGCTTGAAGAGTTTTCCGCCGAGGATCTCCGGGCGTATGTGCGGACGCGGCATGCGGTCGATCAGCTGGCGCGGACGCTCGATGAGCGGCCGGAGGATGTCACGCTGGAGGAGATCGCGGCGCTCATGCGCCGGGTCGATTTGCTGAGCACAGTGTGCGAAGACCATCTGCTGGCCGTGTCGCTGTTACCGCAGCTCGAGAGTCAGGCGTTTCGGACGACGGCGGATCGCAGCTA
>JBEIUK010000223.1:0-4798 GCA_040374415.1 Gemmatimonadaceae bacterium
GTCCTCCTGAGCGCCATTGTCCTCTTGGCCACGCTCTTTTCGTGGCGGTGGTGGCGCTCCATAGATCGCGCGTCGGGGGAGCGGCTCTGGCCCACACCGCTCCAGATCCTCATTGGCTTCCTCGTGAGTTTCTTCGATACGTTGGGCATCGGGTCGCTGGCCACGACGACGGCCACATTCAAGGCGTTTCGCATCGTGCCTGACGAACGGCTCCCCGCCACTATGCTCGTGGGGCTCACGCTGACCGTGGTGGCCCAGGCGCTGATCTTCATCTCCGCCATCCAGATCGACCCGATGCTCCTACTGGGGATGATCGTTGCCGCGCTGGGGGGTGGATGGCTCGGGGCCGGCATCGTCTCGCGCCTGCCGCGGCGGCCGATTCAGCTGGGGATGGGGACCGCGCTGCTGGTGGCCGCGCTCTTCATGACGGTGGCGCAGCTCAATCGCATGCCGGTGGGCGGGACAGCGCTCTCCCTCAGCGGCAGCGCCCTCTGGCTTGCCCTCGGCGTGAATCTCGTGCTGGGCGCGCTGCTTATGCTCGGTATCGGCAACTACGGACCCACGTTTGTCCTGTTGAGTGCCCTCGGCATGGACCCGCTCGCAGCCTTCCCCATTATGATGGGGAGTGGCGCGTTCGCGGCGATGTTCGGGTGCCTGGCGTTTGTGCGCCGGCGTCGGGTGGTGAACCAGCCAGCACTGGGGCTCACGATTGGGGGGATTCCCGGGGTGCTGGTGGCGGCGCTGCTGGTCACCGCGCTGCCCATTGGCCTATTGCGCTGGCTCGTCATTGCCGTGGTGGTGTACGCCGCCATCGCCATGGTCCGGTCGGCGATGCAGGGTGAACGCGACGCACGGTAGGACCGCTCCCACCCGGGGCACGTTCCTCGGTAAATTTCGGGTGTAAAGCCAAAGCGTCACCTCACGTCTCTGCTCGCGAAAGGCCGCCCCATGCAACTCGAGTCCCCCTCCTTCGCCCACGGCGCGCCCATCCCGCCGGAATTCGCCTTTGCGCGCCCGGACCCCGCCACCCGGATGACCCTCTCCAGCAACCGGTCTCCGGCCCTCGCCTGGTCCGACGTCCCCGCCGGCACCCGGAGCTTCGTGCTGCTCTGTCACGACCCGGAAGTCCCGACCGTCGCCGACGACGTCAACAAGGAAGACCGTCGCGTGCCATTCGACCTGCCACGCTTCGATTTCTTCCACTGGGTGCTGATGGACATCGCGGCCGATGTTCGGACCATCGCCGAGGGCGAGGGCTCCGAGGGGATCCAGCCGCATGGCAAGCCGGGCCCGGAAACCGCCCACGGCCGGCGGCACGGCTCGAATGACTACACCCTCTGGTTCACGGGTGACCCGGCGATGGAGGGCACGTACTTCGGGTACGACGGCCCCTGCCCGCCCTTCAACGACACCGTCATCCACCCGTACACCTTCACGCTGTACGCCCTCGACGTCGAGCGCTGCCCGGTTGAGGGAATTGTGGACGGTCGCGCCGTGCGTCAGGCGATGGAAGGCCATGTGCTGGCCAGCGCCGAACTGGTGGGGACCTACACCCTTGCGGCCGACGCGCTCGCGCGTTGACCGCGACGTGACACCACCGGGATCAGTCCAACACCGTCGGCGCACCACGCCATGACCGCAGGCACCCCGCGCGACATGCAGGTGTTCCGCGCCCTCGCGGAGCGGACCCGGAGTCTGGTGGTCGTCACCGATGTGCACGACCGCATCGAGTGGGTGAATGATCTCTTCGCTCGGCACACGGGCTTCACACCAGCCGAGGTGATTGGGCGACCCGTCGACGCGGTGCTCATTGGTCCCGACACCGCTCCCGAGGCGATTGCCGCGTTGGCGAGCGCGAGAGCTGACGGGCGTGCGAGTTCGGTGGAAATCCTGCATTACCGGAAGTCTGGCGAGCAGTACTGGGCGCAGGTCGAAGGGGCGCCGACGGTGGACGTCAGCGGCGCGCGGACGGGCTACATCAGCATTCACACCGACATCACCGAGCTGCGCATTGCCAGCAGTCATGCCGCCGTGGCGCGGCGTGTGGGCGACCAGCTGCTCGGCCGTGGATCGATCGAGGACGCGGCGCGACTCGTCACCGAGACCTTGGTCAGCATCCTCGACGTCCGGGCCGCCTGCGTGTGGACGGTGGAACCCGGGCATTCCACGCTGCGCTACGTTGCCGGTGCCGCATCGGCTCCGATCTTCGAGGAGTGGGTTCGGATCACCGCCTCGCTCTCGTTTGCGGCCGGGACCGAGTGGCTGCAGGGGGTTGGGGCTCCTGGAGTCGCGTGGGGCACGGCTACGGCCTGCCAGCGGACGGACTTTTGGGAAAGCGATACCGCCGGTCGCTTCTCCCGCCGCGCGGAGGTTGCCCATCGGACCGGCATCCGCACCGTCTGCGCGGTTCCCGTGATGGGCAGTGACGGCGTTTTGGCCGTTATCGAATTCGGGGGATCGCACACCTATCCCGGCTACGATCGGCTGCCGCAGCTGCTCGAGCAGGTGGCACAGCTTCTTGGGTCGTTCATCACGCAGACCACCACCCAGCGTACGCTGCGCGCCCTCTTCGAGCAGAGCCCCGACGCCCTCCTCGTCGTGGACGGAGATGGCATGGTGACCAGTGCGAATTCCCGCGCGCACACGTTGTTCGGCGCGGTTGCTGGCAGCGCCTTGGCGACCCTGCTCCCCGAGGCCGAAAGGTGGCGCACGGTGGATCGGAGCGACACGCCGAATGCGGTGCACGAAGGCATCGCGCACCATCTCAACGGCACGACCTTCGATGCCGAGTTCACCGTCGCGCGAGCGGCCGGTATCCAGGCCTCCTCGGACATCGTCTCGGTGCGCGACCTCACCGAGCGCCGACAGCGTCAGGCGGCAGAGCGACGCGTCGCGGAAATGGAGTTGGCGGTGGAATTCGCCGACCAGGCCAACCGGGCGAAGAGCCAGTTCCTCGCGCACATGAGTCATGAGATCCGCACGCCGATGAACGCCATCATCGGCATGTCGTATCTGTGCCTGCAGGAGGAGTTAGGGGAGCAGGCGCGCGGGTATGTCACGCGCGTGAACCGCTCGGCCCGGGACCTGCTCGCCGTGATCAACGACATCCTCGACTTCTCGAAGATCGATGCGGGCAAGGTGGAGCTCGAGCAGCGTCCGTTTGCGTTGCAGACCCCGCTCGATCAGGTCGATGGGATCTGTGGGCATCTCGCGCGCGAGAAGGCGCTACGCTTCGAGACGCGCATTGGTGAGGGCGTGCCCCCCTTCCTGACGGGGGATGCGCTGCGGTTGGGACAGATCCTGCTCAACCTCGCCGGAAACGCGGTCAAGTTCACGGAGCGTGGCGGCGTGTCTATCGATGTTGTGCGCGCTGCAGAAGACACCTCGCCGGATGCCCAGTCGGTTCTGCTGGAGTTCCGCGTGCACGATTCCGGGATCGGCCTGAGCCGCGAGCAGATCGACCGGCTGTTCCAGCCGTTCAGTCAGGCGGACGCGTCCAACACCCGGAAGCACGGGGGCACCGGTCTTGGTCTCGCGATTGTGAAACAGCTGGTGGAGCTGATGGGCGGGCGGATCTGGGTCGAGAGCACCGTCGGGCGCGGCAGCACCTTTACCTTCACGGCACGGTTCACTCCGGCGGATGCGGGTCCCACGCCGGAGCCGGACTTTGGCGTCGAGGACGTTGCGGCGGCGCGGGCCCGTCTCTCTGGGACCCACGTCCTTGTCGCGGAGGACAATCCGTTCAATCAGGTGGTCATCAAGAAGCTGCTCACGAAGTGCGGCGCCACGGTCACGCTGTGCACGAACGGTCTGGAGGCGATCGAGGCCCTTGGGCAGGGCGCGTACGAGCTGGTGCTGATGGACCTGCAAATGCCGGAGATGGATGGCTACGAGGCGACCCGTCAGATCCGGAGTACGCCGGCACTGTCCGGGCAGCGTATTATCGCGATGACGGCCAATGCGATGGCGGAAGACCGGCAGCGGTGCGCTGATGCCGGGATGGACGACTTTGAGACGAAGCCGATCGATCCCGATCGGTTTTACCTGACGCTGGCGAAGTGGCTGCCGCCGGTACCTGTCGATGTGGTGGACGCATGATCGCCCTCGGATGCGCGCCGCGGTGGCGCCCGAGCGCCGAGGCCGTATGAGTGACGTTCCGGCGGCATCGGACGACGGGTCGCTTCCCCTGCCCTCGTCTGGCGAGGGGCGGCAGCCGATGCCCCTGCGTGCGCTACGCGAGTTGCTCGACCATGACGAGGAGGCGTTGCGAGACGCGTTGGCGCAGTTCCTGACCTCCCTCGCCGACGTGCGGGCCGGGATGCGCGCGGCGATCCAGATCCATGACCTTGAGGCGCTCGCATTCCATGCCCATCGCTTCAAATCGGCCGCCGGGCAGATTGATGCGGCGGAGTGTTATCGGCTCTGCGGGCTCTTCAAGGCGCTGCCCGGCCGAGAGGCCCCCGCGGTATTTCTCGAGGCGGAAGGACTGGCCGGGCAGCTGCTGGCCGCGCTCGATGCGCTCGAGCCGGAGATTCGGTACACCATGGCCACCTTGCGAGGCTGACGCCTCGCGAGGGCGGCCGCTAGGACTGATTGCGTGAGGCCCGACGGGCCGCGACCCCGCGCCCTGCGGTCACGGCGATCGTCGCGATGACGAAGGCCCGCAGCCCTTGCCGAGGCGACCACGGCATCCCGAGCAGCATGAGCACACCCACGAGCACGGCGGTGACCAGGACAATGGCACTGAGCAGTACGACGACAGATCGCATAGCACTGAGGGCAAAGGGACCGGTTCTCA
>JBEIUK010000326.1:0-2078 GCA_040374415.1 Gemmatimonadaceae bacterium
CACAAACGCCCGCCACTGCCTGGTGAGCGGCACCGGGACCGACGTCACGAACTCGGTGAAAGCATTTTCGATCGCCCCCGTAGGCATTGTCAGCACCGGCTGCCCGGACCAGACCGTCATCCGCACCGGTCCACTGAAGGCACGCTGCACGCGGTCGAGCCGAAAGAGCAGCATCCCCAACGGATCAAAGACGAGGAGATCGGCCAGCGGATCGACGGAGGTGCGACCCGGACGCTCCACCACTTCGTTCAGGAGATGCGCGCCGTACATCGTCAACACCGACAGCGCCAAGGGCGCCGGATAGCCGTGCTGCGCGTACCATTCCTCAAGGCGTACACTGACCATGCCGTTGCCGAGCATATGGTCGGTGTAGTTGAGGAGCCACTGCCCGCCGTCCCGCGCCCCGGTCAGCGGCAACAGCTCATTCCGCATGACGCGGTTCCAGCCGTAGAAGCGCACGACCCCACGCACATTGCGCAGGTTGCCCATAAGATTGTTCCAGGACGCGCCATACGGCTGCCCGAAGAGCTTCATGTCCGTGGAGTACAGCACGAGGTCGTTGAACCCCTCGTTGAACAGCTCGGAGATCGGATTGAATTGCGATTCCGATCCGTACGGGAGCCGCGTGTAGAACCGCTGCCCCCGTGGCCGCGGGAGTGAATCCCGCCGGAGTGAGTCCCGCCGGAGTGAGTCCCGTGGTGGTGGCACCCGCAAACCCGATGCGGATACCACGGGCTGTGCATCCGCCGCGGCCGGCAGCATACCTCCCACCGCCACCATGCCTGTCAGCGCTGCGCCCGCGAGACCACCCCATCGGCGGCGCCGCCGCACCGTCACTTACCCGCGCGCCATCGCAAAGAGCGAGAGCCACTCGGGCCAGTTGCCGCTCAACTCAAAGAAGTCGTCGAAGTAGACCAGCCCGGCCCCCTCGAGCGACTCAATCAGCTCGGTCAGCGCGCTTTCCCCGACCAGCGGGCCAATCAGGATCAGCCCCCCTTCGAGCTGAAACTCATCGGGGGTCAGCCCGAGTGCTTCATCGAACGCCTGGCGGGTAAGATTCGCGCGCTCGAAGGCGCTCTTGAGAATGACCAGACTGGGGGCGGTATGACTGACGGCGAGTGGCACAGGCAAAGATCCGGTTGGGGGGAATCGGGGCGCCTTCAATATTAGTCATCCCCTCCAGACCACCTCCGGGGCGCGCTACTTTGTCGGCATGCCCGCGAACGCCAGCTCCGACCGGATCAGCTCCGATCGGACCCACTCCGACCGGATTGCCTCCCCCGACTCCGCCGCCCTCGAGGCCACCTACGATGTGCTGGTGGTCGGCGGCGGTCATGCGGGGACCGAAGCAGCCGTTGCCGCCGCTCGCGCCGGTGCCGCCGCCCGGCTCCAGGTCGCGCTCGTCACCGGCGCGCTCGAACAGCTGGGACAGCTCTCCTGCAATCCGGCGATCGGCGGGATCGCCAAGGGCACGGTCGTCCGGGAAGTCGACGCACTGGGCGGGATCATGGCCCGCGCCACCGACCTCGCGACGCTGCAGTTCCGCATGCTCAACACCGGCAAGGGACCGGCGGTCTGGGCCCCGCGCGCGCAGGCCGATCGCGGATTGTATCGCCGAGCGGTGCGGACGCTGCTGGAAGGGCATGCGAATCTGACGACGGTGCAGGGGATGGTCGCTCGGCTCCTCTTTGATCCGACGGGAACGCGGGTGTGGGGGGTCGAGACGCTTGAGGGACGGCGCTTCGGCGCGCGCGCGGTAGTGCTCACCACCGGGACCTTCGGGCGGGGGCTGATGCACATCGGCACCGACACGCGGCTCAGTGGCGGGCGCGCCGGTGAAGCGGCGTCCACACATCTGGGCGCGCAGCTCGATGCCGTGGGGCTGACGACGGAGCGGTTCAAGACCGGAACACCGCCGCGCATTGATGGGCGGTCGGTGGATTTCGCGCCGCTCACACCGCAGCCCAGTGATATCGACGCGCTCGATTATTCCTGGTCGCACTTCTGGACCACGCCGCGTCGTGATGGGGCATGGACTCGGCATCCGGCGCAGCTCGCCTGTTACAGCACGTGGCTCG
>JBEIUK010000059.1:0-14034 GCA_040374415.1 Gemmatimonadaceae bacterium
CCAGCGCATCGCCTTCACCACCACCGAAGGCACGTGGGTCTCCCTCGACGTGACCCGCGATGGCCGCGCACTCGTCTTCGAACTCTTGGGCGACATCTACCGGCTCCCCATCGACGGCGGACGCGCCACACCGCTGATCACCGGCCGCCCCTTCCAATCCCAGCCGCGGCTCTCCCCCGATGGCGCGCAGCTGGTCTTCATCAGCGACGAAACGGGCTCCGACAATGTCTGGATCGCCGCCGCCGACGGCCGGAACGCACGCGCGGTCACCCGCCTCCCCCGGGCCGGCATGCTCTCGCCGGCCTGGTCCACCGATGGGCGGTCGATTGTCGTCACCGTCACCGACCCGAGTGGCACCCGGACGGCCGAGCTCTGGCGCTACGATGTATCCAGCGGGGAAGGCACACGGCTCGTCCCCAACAGCAACGGCCCCGCGCAGCCCCTCGTCTCCGCACCGGCCCCGGGCCCGTACGGCGCCTGGCCCACCCCCGACGGCGCCAGCCTCTGGTTTACCGCCGTCACGCCGCGCCCCTACGGCAGCCGCAATGGCGCCACCAGCGCACTCATGCGCGTCCCCGTGAATGGCGGAGCCGCCATCCCCGTGGCCGTTGAAGGGCTGCCAGCGATGAAGCCCCTCCTCTCCCCCGACGGACTGACCCTCGTCTACGGCACGGTCCGCGAAGGGAAAACCGGGCTCCGCCTCCGCACCCTCGCCACCGGCGCCGAGCGATGGCTGGCGTACCCGGTGGACCGGAACCAGCTCGAAGCGCGCGCCTCCCGCGACGTTCTCCCCAACGCCGCCTTCTCCCCCGATGGCCGCTGGGTCTACGCCGCCTTCGGTGGGAAGCTCCACCGACTGGGGGTGCAGGACGGCAGCGATACCATCATCCCGTTCACCGTCGATGTCGCACTCGACGTAACACCCACGCTGCGCTTCCCCCAGCGGCTGGCCACCGGACCCGTACGCACCCGCCGCGTGCAGCAGCAGGCCACCGCCCCCGATGGCCGGATCGCCTTCTCCTCACTCGGCCGCATCTGGATCGCCGACGCGACCGGCGCCCCGCGTCGCCTCACCACCACGCCGCGCGCCCGGGAATTCATGCCCGCCTGGTCCCCCGACAGTCGGTGGGTCGCCTTCGTGACCTGGGACGAAACCGGCGGCGCCCTCTGGAAGGCGCGTGCCGACGGCCGGGAGGCGCCGGTGCGCCTCACCACCGCCCCCGCCTGGTGGGCCGATCCCGTTTGGGCAGCCGATGGTCGCACAATCCTCGCCAACACCGCGCCACTCCGTGCCACCCTCATGGCGCCGCCCGGTGCCCTCCCGCCCGGTGCGCAACGGGCCGAAGTCGCGGCAACCGGCGGCAGCGTGCGCATCACCGGACCCGCCCCTCGGCCAGCCGCCGGGCCGATGCCTGCGGGACCGCTCCCCGTCCCGGCACCGTCCGGAGCCGCAGCGCGCAGCCTCGAGCTGTCGCTGCCGCGTGCTACCGTCACCGGCACGATGGTCCTGCGTGGCGCGACGGTCATCACGATGCGTGGCACCGAGGTGCTCCGCAACGCCGACATTTTCGTCACCGACGGGCGGATCACGAACGTGGGGGCACGCAACACCACGCCCACCCCCGCCGGTGCCACCGTAATCGACGTGACCGGGAAGTTCATCGTCCCCGGCTTCATCGATATCCATGCGCATTGGGGCGGTAGCGGCACCCTACTGCAGCCCGAGTCCACCAATGGCTTCGCCAACCTCGCGATGGGGATCACCACCATTCGCGATCCACAGGTCACCCCCGACATCTTCGATCTCGCGAACCTCGTCGAGGTCGATGGCGTTCCCAGCCCGCGCATCTTGTCCACCGGCCCCGGGATCGGTGCGAACACCAATTTCCAGTCGCTCGACGACGCCCGTCGCCTGCTGCGGCAGTATCGCGATGACTACGGCACGGTGTACCTCAAGTCGTATCAGACCGGGAACCGACAGCAGCGACAGTGGCTGGTGGAAGCCGCGCGTGAACTCGGCCTCATGCCCACCACCGAAGGCGCCGCTGACGGCAAGGAAGACCTCACACACATCATCGACGGCTTCAGCGGACTCGAACATGCGATTCCCGAAGCCCCCATCCATGATGACATCGTACAGCTGATGGCGCGCACCGGCATCACCAATACGCCGACGCTCGTCGTGGCCTTCGGCGGCGCGCTGCCGATCTATCGCCTGCTCGCCGAAGAACGGCCACACGAAGATCCGCGCATCAATCGCTGGTTCCCCGATGGCGCGCTGTTCCAAAAGACCTCGACGCGCCTGCTCTGGTTTCCGCCGGAAGAGTTTAACGAGCGCGAAGCGGCATCCGGTGCCGTCGATGTCCTGCGCGCCGGCGGCCATATCGGCCTGGGTGGACACGGCGAGGTCCAGGGGCTCTCCAATCACTGGGAGATGGGACTGCTCGCCGATGGCGGCATGACACCGCACGAGGTGCTGCGCGTGGCCACCATTGAAGGGGCCCGCGCGATTGGACTCGATGCTGACCTGGGCTCCATTGAACCCGGCAAGGTCGCTGACCTCGTCGTCCTCGACGCCAACCCGCTGCAATCGATTCGCAACAGCCGCACCCTCACGTATGTCATGAAGAGCGGCACGCTCTATCGCAGCAGCACCCTTGAGCGCGTTTGGCCAAGCGCAGCGCCGCTCACGCTCCCGTGGTCACTCCGCCGAGAACCACTGCCAGCAGCCGCGGCCGTCGATACGCTGGTGCGCCGCACGATGGAAACGGCCCGCATCCCCGGCCTCGCGATCGCGGTAGTGCGGCGCGGGGAAGTGCTGACCGCTCGCGGCTTCGGCGTCGCAGAACTGGAGAACCGCACCCCCGTCACCGATGCCACGATGTTTCAATCGGGTTCGCTCGGGAAGCAGTTCACGGCAGCCGGCGTCCTGTCGCTCGTCGAGGACGGAAAAATCGCACTCGACAGCTCAGTGCGGCGCTATCTCCCCGAGGTGCCCGCGACTTGGCAACCCATCACCATCCGGCATCTGCTCAGCCATCGCGGCGGCGTCCCCGATTACACCAGCGATGGCTTCGACTACCGCAAGGATTACACCGACGCTGACCTCATCGCGATGGCCTCGGCGCTGCCACTCGAATTCCCCGCTGGCAGCCGCTGGAACTATTCCAATACCGGCTACGTCCTGCTGGGGATCATCATCACACGCGTCACCGGCCAACCGTACGACGCCTTCCTGCGGGAGCGCATTTTCACGCCCGCCGGGATGCCCACCATTCGCGTGATCACCGAAGCGGATGTCGTACCCAACCGCGCGCACGGCTATCTCCCCACCCCTGCGGGATGGGAACATGCCGCCTGGGTCGCGCCGCGATTGAACACCACCGCTGACGGCTCAATGCTCCTCTCGATCCGCGACCTCATCGCCTGGAACGAGGTCGTGCGCTCGCGACGGATTCTCCGCCCCGACAGTTGGACGCTGATGCTCTCCGCGAGCCGGCTCCCCAGCGGCCGAGACTATCCCTACGCCCTCGGCTGGTTCCTCGGCGAGGCGGGTGGACATCCCATGCAGGAGCATGGTGGTACGTGGCAGGGCTTTGTGTCGCAATACACGCGCTTCCCCGATCAGGATCTGGCCGTCATGGTGCTGTCAAATGCGCGCGCCATGGCCCCGGCCACGCTCGCGATGCAGGTCGCCGCGCTCTATGACGCGTCGCTGGTGCCCACACCTCCACCCACCACCGCCATTCCTGATCGCGAACCGCAGGTGACGGCCACTGTGCAGGCGATCCTGACGCGGGTCGCCGCTGGAACACTGGCGCTTGAGGATTTCGAAGTGGTGCGGCAAACAATCTTCCCGCGCATGCGCGCCGCACTCACCGCCACCGTGCAAGGGAAAGGCCCGCTCACTCGGCTCGAGTTGCTCGCGCGCCGCGAGGTCGGCGACGATGTGGAGCGGCAATACTTCGCCTGGTATGGTACCCAACGGTTCCGCGTGCTCGTCACCCTCGGACCGCTTGGGAAGTTGACGGGGCTGCGGATCACGCCGGAGCAACTATGATGCGTACAGTCGTTGAATTGGCGTCGCGCCATGGACATCGTCGCCGCACACTCGCGGCGCTCCTGCTGACCGTGAGCGCCGCCTGTGGACCGGCGGCGCCAACGTACGATGTGCTGCTCACCGGTGGCACCGTCATCGACGGAACCGGGGCCCCTCGGCGCGAGGCCGATGTCGCGATCCGCGGCGATCGCATCGTGGCCATTGGGGCATCGCTCCCACGACGCGGCGCCGCGCGCGTGGTGGACGTGGGTGGACAGATTGTCTCACCAGGCTTCTGGGACAATCATGCCCATCTCGTCACGCTGCGCGATCATGGACAGGCCGAGAATTTCGTGCGGCAGGGGATCACCACCGTACTCGCGCCGCTGCATTCACAGGATCAGCCCTTCCCGATGGATGCGTATCGGGCGCAGGTGAAGATCGCGCCGAATGTCGGGCTCTTTGCCGGGCATACCTGGATTCGGAAGCGCGTGATGGGACTCGCGAACCGTGCACCCACGGCGGCGGAATTGGCGTGGATGCGTGCGTTGGTGGACTCCGCGATGACGCAGGGCGCGCTGGGGTTGTCGACGGGGTTGGAGTATGTACCCGCCACCTATGCGAACATCGACGAGGTCGCGTCACTCGCTGAGGTGGCTGCGCGCTTCGGCGGCATCTACGTCACCCATTTACGGGACGAAGGACCGGCGGTGATGGACGCGCTGCACGAAACGCTTGAAGTGGGGCGGCGCGCGCACATCCCGGTGCAGGTAAATCATCTCAAAGTGACGGGCGCGGCACAGTGGGGATGGAGTACGCGGATGCTGGCGCTGCTCGATTCTGCGCGCACCGCGGGTATGGAAGTGGCGGCCGATGTGTATCCGTACACGGCGTACAGCACCTATTCGGATTTGATGTTTCCGCCGTGGGCGCTGGCGGATGGGGCGGCGGCGTTCGCAAAGCGGGTCGCCGATCCGACCACGCGCGCACGGTTGGTGCAGGAGATGCGGGTGCGCTTTCCCCAGCAGGCTGGCGATTCCCCCACGTCGATTCAGTTTCGCGAAGTGGCGTTCGATCCCTCGCTCGCGGGGAAAACGCTGGCCGATTACCTCGTCGCAACGCACCAGCCGGTCACGATCGACGCGGCCGTTGACGCATTAATCGCGCTGCAGCTGCGTGGCGGCTTCATTGGCATCTTCCATGGCATGGATGAGGCGGATGTGGTGCGCTTCCTCACACATCCCGGCACGATGGTGGAGACCGATGGGGATCTCATCACCTTCGGAAAGGGCTTTCCGCACCCGCGAAGCTATGGGTCGTTTCCCCGGGTACTGGCGCACCATGTGCGCGAGCGGCAGCAGCTCACCCTTGAGGCGGCGGTGCAGCGCATGACCTCACTGCCCGCCCAGTGGCTCGGAATTCGCGATCGCGGCACGCTCGCCGTGGGCCAGCGGGCGGATATCACCGTCTTCAATGCAGGACAGATCATCGATCGCGCCAGCTATACGTCGCCGCATCACTGGCCCGAGGGCATTCAGCTGGTGACGGTCAACGGCACCGTGGTGTTTGAGAACGGGCGTATGACGGGCGCGTTGCCGGGGACGTTCCTCGCGCGCGGACGGGTCGCGCGTTAACAGGGCGGTGGCGGGACCGTCTCACCGGTCATACGCATTTCATTCAACGCGCGGCTTCCCGGAATTGGTCTATGCGTCATGTGCGACCTGCAGTGGTATTGCTGCTCCTGCTGGGCTGCGGTGCCAGCACCACGGCGACCTCACCCACCGTCCCATCCGCTCCGCCCCCCTCGGTCGTGCGGCAGGTCATCCCGTCCAGCACCGACCCGGGCATCGATATCGCGAACGATGCCCATGTCGCGGTGAATCCGTCACCCACCGTGCCAGCGCGCGGGAAACTGCTGGTGATGCTGCCGGGGACCGGCGGGGTTCCCACCATGCAGCAGCTCATCCTCGGCACCGCCGCAGCCCGTGGCTATCACGCCATTGGACTCAGCTATCCCAACCCCACGGCGGTGGGCGTCCTCTGTGCCGACGACACCGATCCCGAATGCTTCTGGGATGTGCGCCGCGAAGTGATCACGGGGGTAAACACCAGCGCGCGCATTCAGATTACCCCGGCCAATGCCATTGTGAACCGGCTGGAAAAGCTGCTGCTCGCCCTGCACACGCAGTATCCCACCGAAGGGTGGGGACCGTTTCTGGTCAGCGGCCGTATCGATTGGTCGCGCGTCACGCTCGCCGGACACTCGCAGGGGGGCGGCCACGTGGGCGTGCTGGCCAAGCTCGTCGCCCTCGACCGCGCCGTCTACTTCTCATCCCCCGCCGACTGGCGTCAGGTCGCCAATGCACCAGCCACCTGGCTCAGTCGCGTGAATGTGACCCCAGCCAGTCGGCAATACGGCTTCATTCATGAACAGGACCAGCTCGTGGCCGTCGCGCAGGCGCGCGCCAACTGGGCAGCGCTGGGTCTTGAGGCGTATGGCCCCGTCACCAGTATCGATGGCGTAACGGCACCCTTTGGCAACAGCCACCAGCTCACCACGCGGGCCATCCCAGTGCTCGCCGGCTCCTATCATGGCGCCACCGTGGCGGATGCAGCCACACCACGACCCCCCACCGGCGCACCGCTCTTCGAAGCCGTCTGGAGTTATCTGGCGGTGCCGTGAGGCAGCAACAACGTGCCCCTACCGGTTCCCGTCAAAGTACGCCACCAGCCGCTGCGCCAGCCGCCCCTCGGCATCTTCCGCCTCGGCATACGACCCGGTAATGGCATTGGCAAAGAATGCCACCACCACCGGACCGGAGCGCGTAAAGAGTATCCCCACATCATTCGCCAGCACCGGTGGGAAGTCGCCCGTCTTGTGCGCAACAGGGACCGACACAAAATGAGGCAACCGACGCTGCCCGGAGAGCTGCGCCCGCATCATCCGCAGCATGTCCTCACAGCGCGCGCGGCTGGCCAATGGCGCACCGGTCTGCGTGCCATCGGCACACCGCTGCATAGCCTCCAGCAACTGCCCGGTCGCCCGCGGGGTCATCGCGCCCAACCAATAGCGGGGATCCTTGATCGTCTTCTCGTCGCGCCCCGCACCAGATGGCAGCGCCCCATACGCGGCGAAGAGCTCTCCCGTGGTCATGGTGAGGCGCAACGCCTCGGCCGCACCACGCCCCCGCAGCCAGTCATTGACCCGGGCCACCCCACCCACCTTCGCGATCGCCAGATCGGTCGCCGTGTTATCACTCGTGACGACCATCTGCGTCAGCACATCCCGCAGCGTCGGCTGAACCCCCGCATCAAACAGCCGCAGGATCCCACTCCCACCGCGCATGTCTGCCGCCGTCACGGTGATCCGTTCGTCGAGCGAGAGCGTCCCCTGATCTACGAGCTGCATCGCCAGCACCAGGACCGGCAACTTGATGACGCTCGCGCTGTTGAAGAGCGTGTCGGCGCGTACGCCAGCCGCCTCACCGGTCGTGAGGCAGACGGGGGACCGTTGGTAGTATGCAGGACGGTCCGGCCATGCGCCTCCGCAGCAGCTCACGTGGTCACCTCAGAGGAAATGCATGACAACGCATAATGGCCCACGACGCCACCGGTGGTGGGTGATCGCCGCTACCGTCGCAGCCCCGCTTTGCGCCACCGTCAGTGCCACCGCCTGCACGAAGGAGCCGACGCTGCTCGCCACGGCGCCCACCCCGGGCCCAGCGGGACCGACGGTGGACACCAGCTGGACTGCCCGGCTGCAGCGGGCGCTCGACAGCGCCGTTCGGTCCGCCCCGGTCCGCGGC
Source organism: Gemmatimonadaceae bacterium (assembly GCA_040374415.1). Classification (GTDB taxonomy): domain Bacteria; phylum Gemmatimonadota; class Gemmatimonadetes; order Gemmatimonadales; family Gemmatimonadaceae; genus Gemmatimonas. The sequence continues at coordinate 7,846 of JBEIUK010000059.1, forward strand.
GCCTCCGCAGCCGTGGTCCTCGCCGACGGGCGGGAATGGCGCGGGACCGCCGGCCTCTCGGAACCCGGTACCGCCATGGATCCGACCATGCGCCTCGGGATCGGCAGCGTCTCCAAGAACCTCACCGCCACCCTGCTGGTGCGTCTGGCGGAACGCGGCCTGCTGTCGCTCGATGATCCACTCAGCCGGTGGCTCCCGCCTCTTCCGTACGTGGATCCCGCTATCACCGTGCGGCAGCTGCTCAATCACACCAGCGGCGTCTACGATGTCACCGATGCGCCGGGCTATCGCGATTCGATCCTCGCCGACGTCGGGGCGAAATGGACGCCGCAACGCGCCCTCGCGCTGCTCCGGGCGCCGCTCTTTGTGCGGGGGACCAGTTGGAGCTATTCCAACTCCAACTACCTGCTGGCCGGGCTGGTGGCGGAGGCGGTACTCAAGCGGCCAGCACACGAAAGCATCCGCACCGAACTGACGGCACCGCTCACATTGACGTCGTTCTTCCTCGATCAGTCGGAAGCGCCGAGTGGGATGCTCGCCGCCGGGTGGGTGGGGGGCACGATGAATGTGATGAGCACGCGTAGCTCCACCTACAGCGCGGCCTGGACCGCGGGCGCCTACTTCGCGACCGCCATCGACCTCGCGCGCTGGTGGCAGAGCCTGATGACCGGGCGCGTCGTCAACAGCACATCATTGGCGGCCATGATGACACCGGCAGGACCAGAGAACTACGGCCTCGGCATGAGCCGACGCGTACTCGCCGGACGCACGATCTGGTCGCACACCGGCGAAATTCGCGGCTTTTCCTCGGTTGGGCTGCACGACCCGGCGAAACGCGCGTCCGTCGTGGTGCTGATCAATGAGAACCCGGGACCCACCGTGGCCTTCGCCGGCGCGCTGCTGTCGATCGTGGCGGAGATCGCCGGTCCGTAGCCACCGGAACCCATACCGCGACGCCGGCATTTGTCGCGCATGTCTGCTCTCGTCTGTTCTGATCGCCGCCCCCTTCGTTTCGCGGCCAGCCTGGCCATCCTCGCACTCATGGCCACCGCTGGCCGCGTCGCCGCCCAGACGGGCTCGGCGCAGCCCGCAGGGCCATCCCCGGCCCAAGCCACCGGCCTGATCACCGGCCGAGTGCTGACGGCGATCACTGATGCCCCCATCGCCGGTGCGGCGATTCGGGTCCTGGGGCAGCCGTCGTCCTCACCACTGCAGACGCTGAGCGACAGCGCCGGCCAGTTCCTGCTGCGCGGCGTCCCCGCCGGGATCGTCACCCTCGAAATCCGGCGGCTCGGCTTCGCCCCGGTGACGCGCGGCGATATCGCCGTGTCGCCTGCCAAGCCCGCCGAAGTGCGCATTACGCTCACCCCGGCGACCGTGTCGCTACAGGCGGTGACCGTCCGGCCAGAAGCGTTCCCCGCCGTGGCCGCCCCGGCGACCCCGGTCTCCACGCAGCAATACACGGCCGAAGAAGTGCGACGGCAGCCGGGCGCCCAGGAAGATGTCCTGCGCGCCGTCTCTGTAGCCCCGGGCGTCGGCGTCACCAATGCCGCGCGCAACGATCTCGTCGTGCGCGGCGGCGCGCCGTTCGAAAATCTGTTCGTGGTCGACAATGTCGAAGTGCCGAACATCAACCACTTCGGCTCGCAGGGATCCACCGGTGGCCCGCTCTCGCTCATCAACATCCGCTTCGTTGAACAGGCCAGCCTGTCAGCTGGCGGCTTCGGCGCGCGCTACGGCGATCGCACCTCGTCGGCCACCAGCATCACGCTCCGCGAAGGGACACGCGAACGCCTCAGCGGTGAGCTCAATCTCGCCGCCTCCCAATACGGGGCCGTGCTGGAAGGCCCGCTTGGCGCGCACGGCTCCTTCCTTGCCAATGTGCGCCAGAGCTATCTCGACCTCCTCTTCAAGGCCATCGGCGCCAGCTTCATTCCGCGCTATACCGACGCCACCGTCAAGGCTGTCTGGCGCCCCACGACGCGCGATGCCCTGAGCCTGCTCGTCATTGGCGCACGTGGTACGGTGGCCTTCAACTACGACACCGACAGCGCCCGCGTGTCGAATGCGCAGGTGCTGGCGCCCACGCAAACGCAATACTTCAGCGGACTCACCTGGAAACGTCTGCTCCCGTCCGCGGTGCTCACCACGACGCTCGGCCGTACCTGGACGCGCTATGTGAGTGTGCAGAACGACACGCTGGTCACGCCCGTCTTCAACAGCCGGTCCGTCGAAGGAGAAACGAGCCTGCGGAGCGATCTGTCGTGGGCGGTGCATCCCACCGTCAGCCTTGAAGCGGGGACGCAGTTCAAGGTGGCGAGCGCGCTCCGCTACACCCTGTCGCTGGCGGGGATCGTGCGGCGCGATGCAGACGGTGTACCACGTCCCTTGTTCGTCGATACGAGCTTCAGCGCCGCACGGAATGGCAGCTATGCGCAGGCCACCTGGCAGGTCACGCCGGCACTGCGTCTCTCCGGCGGCGTGCGTGGCGACTGGTACGGCTTTCTCAACAATGCGGTGCGCCTTGCCCCGCGACTGAGCGCGGCACTGCGGGTGAGCGACGCCACGACGCTGACGCTGGCCGGTGGACGCTACTGGCAGCCGCCCAGCTACATCTGGCTCGTGGGGAACGCCGACAATGCGCGCACGCTGCGTCCCTTCTCCGCCGACCAGATCGTGGGCGGTATCACGCGGCTCGTGGGGAGCGACCTCAAGGTGCAACTGGAGGTCTACGCGAAGCAGTACCGGCAGTATCCGGTCCGACGCTGGCGCCCACAGGCGGTACTGAGTCCAGCCGGCTTCGACGATGCCTCGTCAGACATTCCTTTCGGACTGGAACCGCTGCAATCCACCGGAACCGGCGAAGCTTACGGAGCGGAGCTGTTCCTGCAGAAGAAGCTGGGCGCGTCGCCCTGGTATGGGCAGGTGAGCGCCAGCTGGAATCGCACGCGCTTCACCGCGCTGAATGGTGTTCCCACCCGCGGTGCCTTTGATACGCCGCTGTTGGCGAATGCCGTGCTGGGATGGCGCCCCAATGCCGTCTGGGAAGTGGCAACGCGCGTGCGCGCATCGAGCGGGCTCCCCTACACCCCCTTCATCACGACCGGCAGTGCGGCGGGAACCCTCGACTTTCTGCGCGTGAATGGCGAGCGGCTCCGCACCTTCTTCGCCGCCGACCTCCGCGTTGATCGCCGCATCGTCTGGGGGACTCGACAGCTCATTCTCTTCCTCGACCTGCAGAACGTGACCAGTCGGGCCAACGAGCTGCCGCCGCAGTGGAACCCCCGCACGCGCATCGTGGAGCGCAGCACCGGCATCGGACTGTTACCGTCGATTGGGGTGAACTGGGAGTTCTGAGTGTGCGCACTAGCGCCCCGGCTGCTCCAGCGCGGTAACATCCCGCGCGATCTGTTCCATATCGAGTGCCAGCGTCGCATTGTACACGCCGCGTATCCGTGCCTGCTGATCGATCAGCACCAGCGTCTCGGTGTGCGCCAGATCATCGGTCCCGTAGCTTGAGCCATCCCGCAGATTCACGAAGTATCCCGTATCCGCGAGGGCGGCGATCGTTGGCCAGGGCGCCGTGAGCAGCTGCCAGCGCAAATCCGTGATCTGATGATGGACGGCATACGCCGCGAGCGCCGCCACACTGTCGCGCTCCGGCTGCACCGTGTACGACAGTACCTGAAAGGTTGCATCATCTGGCCGCGCTGACAGCAGCCGCTGCACATTGCCCACCGCACGCGGACAGACGCGGCCGCAGCTGGCGTAAAAGAAGTGCACCAGCGTCACCCGTCCGCGGAGCGTCTGCTCGGTCACCACCTCCCCGCGGTGATTCGATACCGAGAACGCCGGCACGCGGTGCATGCGCGGACCATCGGCGGTCGATGCCGACACCCACTCCGGCGTCAGCTCCTTGGTGCGATAGTACGGCAACCCATCATGCGGCACCGCTCGGCAGGCGCCCATCATGACAAGCACCAGCGCCCACGGCACACGCACCCAAGGCATCCGGCGCGTCATTGTGCCGCCGCCGTGCGTACCGCCGGATTCTCCGATGCAGCGCGCGCCGCACTGTCCGTATGCGCCGTCCCCATGCAACCCGTCGAACCCATCAGGCCAAAGCGACGATTCCCTTCCACGACATAATTCGCGCGCAGCACGCCACGATCGGTCCACATCTGCTGGCGGCCCGCCTCATGGCCGGCCACATACTCAAAGCGCGTATACAGCGCCCCATCCGGATACCACGTCTGCTGCACGCCGTCCATCACCCCGTTCGCATAGTGATAGACAAAGCGGCGCGCACCATTCGGGTACCAGCCCCGATGGATCCCCTCCTCGCGGCCGTTCCGATATTCGCGGCGTTCCGACCGCTGGCCGTTGGCAAAGTGCGTCTCCACCACGACCACGTCGCGGCGCAACAGCGCGCGCGTACCGGTCGCCGTGCCCACCAGCATCACCAGCGCAATGGCGATCCGCCGCCCGCTGGTCATTGCGAGACCGTCCCCGGGACCCCCATGAATCCGCTGCCGTTGATGTACGGCGCATCGCCCGTCGTGTGGTAGTGGTAGATGCCGCTCGGGAATTCCTTGGTGGGGGTCGTGTGGCCATGCGCGGCATCGAGATCCGCACTCGTCAGCAGTTTGCCATTCTCCAGCGGGCCGTACACCGGATACCCGTCCAGCAGCACCCCCACGAGGGCATCGCGGCCGTTGCGGGTCAGATAGGTCGGTTCAATGTGATAGTGATAGACGCCCGTCTGCTGTGGATGGCCGGCGTACTGATCGAAGCTGTTGATCTCACCCGTCAGCGGCTGATTCGGTCCCGCGTACTGATTGAAGATCGGGACGCCGTTCACACTGATCCCAATGGGGCCAAGTGGCGTCGGCGACGGCGTGGCCTGTTTCGTGGGGGTGATCGGAATCCGGAAGACGCCCGTCTGCGCCAGAATGCGATTCGGGTTCAGCTGGAACGCCGGATTGGTCCCGTTATAGGCTTCATACCGGGAATCGCTGGCCCCGAAGTACGGGCTCTTATGATCCGGCACCCCGGTGGTACGGATCACCACCGTCGTGCCCTCCACCGTGACCTGCACGCTGCTGCCAAACAGCTTGTACATGGCAGGAAGGTCGGCCGTCGTTCCGGTCGTCGTCGTCGTGGAGAAGGTCGTGGCGCTCGACTGGCAGCCCTGGATCCCAGCCAGGAGCGCAAGGGCGGCGAGCGCAGGAGTGACAGCGCGCAGAGGTGGGCGCATGATTGGCCTCAGAGGTGACGGGGACCGCAGGACGGCGGCTTCAGCGAATGTATCCATCAGACGGCACGGCCAGGCGCGCCATTCCATTCCCCAGTAATGGCAATCCGTGGCGGCGCTTAGTGGCGGTCAGAGGCACCCCGCCGGTCCACCACCCGCTGTGCTTTCCCCGCAGAGCGCGGAATCGTCCCCCCGGGCACCACACGCACGGTGCAGGACACCCCGATCAAGTCCTTGATTCGCTCACGCAAGCGTCCCGCGGCGCCATCGGTATCGTGCGCGCCGCCCCCGGCAGCAGCGCGGTGCGATCCCGCGTCCGGTACCGGTGCATCGCAGGTGGGGGAACATCAGACTAGAACCGCTCGCCGGTATCCGTGAGCGTCCACGTTGGTCCCGTCAGCCCATGGCGGGCGAAGAGCGCCATGGCTTCGGGCACCGACCACTTCTGCCAATCCGCATCGGCGTGGCGTCCGTACCATTCGGTCGCGAAGTCCCAGATCTGCGCGATCGGCCGCACATCGCCCTTGGGAATGCCACGCGCGTGGCACCACGCATCGACAGCCGCTTCGGAGCGGAACGGCACCATCACGGCGCAGGTATAGAGGACATTGTCCCAGGCCTGTCGCATCGGGATCGGGAAGTGCACCACCAGATCGGTGTCGAGGAGCGTTCCCTGCGCGATACGGATCGTGATCGGATCGTCCAACGCACCCAGTCGCGTCTCGATCGCGGCCGTGCCGCCCGCGAGGTGCGCGACACCCAGCGAGCACCAGATGCAATTCCCCCACCAGCGCTTCGTGTCCGTCCGGACCACACAGGTGGTGGGCGCCGCCGAAAAGGGATGCGCGACCCAGATCTCGTCGGAGTGCGGATGCAGGACGACGCCATGGTATTCCTCGAGCGCCCGTAACCCCTGCCGCACGCTGGCTGCAACG
>JBEIUK010000118.1:0-9000 GCA_040374415.1 Gemmatimonadaceae bacterium
CGTTCCCCGTGATGGGAAAGGAGCGACCCGTGACCAATTGCAGGGCGATGATCTCGGCCACAGGAGCGACCGGTTGCACCGCCGTTGGCAGCGTGACCCGAGTGCTGTCTTGCGCGCGGGCACAATCGGCACGGACGTCATGACCGCCATCAGGGCGCCGATGCGCATGGCGATCGGCAGGACATTGCCACGAGGGGCTGAGAAAGAGGACCAAATCATTGGACGCGACGATTAAGGTCAGCTACGGAACGGTCTGCCATCGGCCGACGAGGAGTGGCGCGGGCGGTATCCGGTCGAATGGAATCCCGGCGGATGGTGTCGCGCTTTTCGAATTTTTGTTGCGTCACTTTGTCGCGGCGATACACCTGGACCAGCGCCGAATCGGGGGGCCGGGGTGCCGGTGGTGCCATCGTGACTGGTGGGCGCACGGGCTCCACCGCGCGGGGCGTGGGGGCGGCTTTCGCTTTCGGAGGTGGGGCTTTCTCCACGACCGGCGGCGGCGGCGGTGGTGGCACATCCAGCCGTTGCATGACATCGCGCGTCGACGCGCCCTTGGTCGTCACCGTATCGGGATCGCCATAGCCGCGGAGGACGAGTTGGATCTTCCCCTCATTGGCGGCCACCGCCAATTGCTCCGCCTCGGCCGGGGTCACTTCCAATGCCGCTGTCGTGGCGTTCAACGGGCGCCCGTCAGGTCCGCGATCGATTTGCGAGCCGATGGAGAGCACCCGCATATAGCTCATAAACAGCTTCGCGCGATCACGATCGGTGGTCCCATCGTCGCGCAACGTCACGAGCACATCAACGCGACTATTGGGTTGAATGAGACCCGATAATCCGGCGACCTCATCGATCTTGACGGCCATCGCCCGTTTGCCCGGCGCGATTTTGACTTCGAGCCCTGCCCCGGCGCCTTTCGGCGCCAACCGCCCAGGGAGCATGGCTTCGCCGGTGAAGACCGGGATCCGCGTGACACGACCCACCACGGAGTCCACCGCGCGGTACGCATCATTGGGCACCGATGCCGCCGGCTGCGAAATCACCCGGGCATCATCGGTGGTGATCACGTGGCCTTCCGGCAAATCCTTAGCCGCCACCAGCACTTGGGACAGGACGACGCGCGATTGCGTCTCGGCGCGCCGGAGATAGCGATAGACACCGACGCCGGAGGCGCTGGCGACGCCGAGCGACGCGAGGACGACGACACTGAAGCGACGATCAAGCATGATGAGTTCGACCTGGAAGGGGCGAAAGAGCCACGCGGCTATCTCGACCGGATGTCATTGGAATTCGTACCGGAATTCCGCGCGCACGGTGGGCAACGTCGCGGGCACTAATCCTGGAATCGCGCGGGCGAAGGGGTAGGCGGTGATCGACACCTTCACCGTTTGCGCGGGTGATGTGCCCACCGTGACCAGCTGCACATTGGCCGTCGCGGAGTTCTTGTCATTGATCCGACCGCGCACCGCGCTCACCACGGCCGCCGTGGTGGTGGTAATGTCTGCCGCGGTTGACATCGGACTCACAGCAGCAAGCCGAGCACCTTCGCGCGCCGCATTCGACAGGTTGTTGTAGAGAAAGAAGTAGCGGCCGAAGTCCACGATACCGAAGACAAAGGCAAAGAGCAGCGGGACGATGATCGCGAACTCCAGCATGGCCGCTGCCTGCGTATCCCGAAGGAATCGAGGCCACCACCGCGGCGACTGAGAGACACGGATGACACGCATGAGAGGCTCGGGGTTACAGGAGGTACAGGAACTGCGGAAGCCACACGGCGAGGGCGAGGGCCATCGCCATAGGAATCGCGTAGGGCACGGAGCCAGCGGCAACAACGGTCTCACTCGAGCGCAGGTCAGGAGCCGCCGGTAGCGCCAGTACGGCGACCGGGCGGTGCGCCGCGCGGTGCCAGACCATCGCGGCGCTGAGGACGCCTCCCAGGAGCGCGGCGAGCAGTGTGGCGCGCCATGTGAGGGCCGCTCCAATCCATGCGGCGCTCGCCGCGAAGAACTTCACATCCCCAGCACCGAGCATGCCGATCCACCACCATGGGAGCCAGCAGAGGAATCCGAGCCCGGTGCTCAGCAGCGCGCCCAGCAGGGTGCTGGAGAGCACGGACCAGGACGCGTTCGGCAGCACAGCGGTGCGGAGCACGAGGTTCAGAAGGCCCCCAAGAAACAGGACCAGGACCAGCGTGTTCGGCACGCGCCGCGCCCGCCAGTCGTACCACGCCCCGGCCCCCAACAGCGCGGAGACCCCTACGCGAAGGAAGAGATGCAGCACCGGAGCGTCAACCATGGCATTACGGCATTGCGGTATTCACGTCACCAAAGGCCGTATTGACCTTGGTGCCGATCACCTTAATGACCGCGATGGAAATCGCGGCAACCAGCGCCACCATGATGCCGTATTCGACCATCGTAGCGGCGGTTTCAAGGCGAAAAAAGCGACGCAGGCGATTGGAAAGGCGCGACATTTTACAGCTCCGGACTGATACGTGAAGGAGGTGGTGCGGACCGCCACTGACCGACGGTGAAGACCGATCAGGCGGCGCACAACGGGCAGGCGAGCGCCTGCATGGCTTACGGCAGGTTGGTATTCACTGAACCGAAGGCGGTGTTCACCTTGGTGCCAATCACTTTGATGACGGCGATGGAAATCGCAGCGACGAGCGCGACCATAATGCCGTATTCGACCATGGTGGCGGCCGTTTCAAGACGCCAAAAGCGACGCAGGCGGCTGGGGACCTGGGACATTGAGACACTCCGAAGAAGAGGGATGACAGCGGAACGATCGAGGCGATCGATGACGACGACGCGCAGACTGACATGGTCGTGGCGCGGCGGGCCAACGAACCGATGATCGGATTACAGGCTGGTGTTCACGGTGCTGAAGGCCGTATTGACCTTCGTGCCAATCACCTTCACGACGGCAATCGAAATCGCCGAAACTAGCGCGACCATGATGCCGTATTCGACCATGGTGGCCGCGGTTTCCACACGGACAAAGCGCCGAACAGTTCGCATGACACGGGACATCGGAGACTCCTGCCTGAAAGGGATGTAGGCGTGCCGGGATCGCGGTGAGTGCGATTGGCACCTCGTCCGAATCGTTGAGTGACCCGGGCAGGACCATGGGAGGGCAAGAGCTACGCCACGTGCATGAGACGGGTGGCTCGCCCGAGAGGCGCAGTACGGCAAGACGTGACGGTGAACCGGGATGCACGGCTCAGTCCGTCACCTCCCTGACAGCGCATCGCTCACGGGATGCGCATCGCCGTCGTGGGAATCCCCGACAGGCGTTGTCCGACACCCGCGCCATGCTGTGGTGTCACGGTGTGGCATAGACGCGATAGGGTGCTGGCACCACACCGCTGCGGTTGGCATCCCGCAATGGCGCACAAAAAAACGAGTGCTCATCACTGAGCACTCGTTGGGTCCGACGGTGGCGTCTGCTGTCGCGGGCCGCTTGCCCGCCAGGCGCGTCGACCGGTTACACGGTCGTCGCGCAGTACTGGTCGAATGCCGACGTCAGATCCGCCGCAATCTCCGTGGCACTCCGCCCTTCAATCCGATGCCGGGGGAGCATAAACACCACCTCGCCATCCTTCAGCAACGCAATGCTCGGCGAGCTCGGCGGATAACCGGTGAAATAATCACGGGCGCGGGCCGTCGCCGCCGTGTCCTGTCCGGCGAAGACGGTGGCGGACACATCGGGAAGGGTCGCATGCTGCATGGCCATCGCGATCGCTGGGCGGGCGTTCCGTGCCGCACAGCCGCAGACGGAGTTCACCACCACCATCACGGTGCCGGAGGGTGCACCCAGCCGCGCATCAACCGCTTCGACGGTCCGCAGCTCTTCCACACCCACGCGGGTCAACTCCTGCCGCATGGGGATCAACAACGGTTCGGGATACATCATCGTTCATCAGCTCCCGGTCTGCCGTAGCAAACCGATTAAAAGTCCGGCAGGTCGTCGCGTGCGCCATCGCGCACCAGCGCCAGAATCGCGGCCTGCGGCACGACTAAGTATTGATCGTTCTCGAACGTGATCTCGACCGCGGCCTTGCGAAAGAAGAGCGCAAAATCCCCGACCCGGGCCTGCATCGGCACGTACCGTGCTTCGCGCTGCACACTCCCTTCACGCCAGGGCTCTTCCCCCTGCTCCGCCAGATCCGGCAGCGCCAGACCGGGGCCGGTGGAGACGATTTCCCCACCCTGCACCGCCTGATTGTCCAGCGCCGTCGGTGGAAGATACAACCCCACCTTCGTGCGCTGTTCGCCATCCTCCAGCTTCACCAGCACGCGGTCCCCGACCACGATCAGTCGCTTGTGATGTTTCTTCGCCATCTGGGAAAGCTAGAGCCACGGCCAGCCGGACTGAAGGGGATCCGCGCGCCCCTTACCGGGTCCCCGCAGGTTTCACGAGATGGAAGGTCGTCTGCCGGCCAAAGGCCCAGCGCACGGCTCCGGTCGCATCGATAATCACATCCTCTTCCTGTGCCGACCGCACTGCCTGGTTGCCCCACTCCGGTACCTTCGTCGTTGCCTGCAGTTCAATGGAATACCACATCCCGGGAATGATCACATGATCCCCACGCCCCGGCACGCCATCCTGATAGTCCCACAAGCCGATGAGTGCGCCCGCCCCATGTCCATGCAAGCCAATGGGGTGCGAATAGATGGTCCCGTCGATCTGTGACGCCCGCATGGTCGCAAGCGCCGACGCCAGCACCTGGTTTCCTGTGCGCCCCGGCTTGAGCGCCGCCACGGTGATGTCCTGTAGCCGGTTGGAGTTGCTCAACGCGGCCTTGAGCCCAGCGGGCACATCGGTCTCCCCCGGCCGTAGCACATACCCCATATGCTGCGTGTCGGTGTTGAGCCCCATCGCCGTCACCCCGAAGTCGCAATGCAACACATCGCCCGCCAGAATCACGGGGTTGGGCCCCAGCTGCTCATCGGTGGCGCCACGACGCTGCACTTCCACACTCGGATGGAACCAGGTCGCGAGCCCGAGATCATTCAGCCGCTGCCGCATCCACCAGACCACATCATCGGCATGCGTCACCCCCGGCGTGATGACGCGATTCGAGAACGCCTCCTCGATGATTTGCCACCCCACGCGGTTGAGGTCGTGAAACGCCGCCTCTTCATCGGGCCCACGCGACGCAATCAGATCAATCGCGAGCGCCTCGGCGGGCACCATGCGCGCCGTCCAGGTCGCCCCCAGCGCCTCCTGCATCCCCTCGCGCTCCCCCGACGACAGTCCGTCGGAAAAGGCAAAGGTGCGCGAGGTATTGATCGCAATTCGCTTGGGCTGCCGCTCTTCGAGGACTTTGCGGAGCACCGACCACTGCTCGTCCCCCCAGAGCTCCGCAGTCCGATCGGTGGAGCGACTCCCCGCACCCGGAGCCGGCACCGCCTTCATGCTGCGCACCGCCGAGAACACGCCGCCCTGCGAGGTGCCGCCGAGCGCTAACCGTTCGATCCCCTTCTCCCCGCCACGATCGTAGAAGACATAGATCGTCCGTCGACGCGCCGAGAAGGTGGTCGGCGAGGTGATGGCGGTGAAGACGGGGTCTTCGTTGTACTCGCGCATGGGCACCACCCACAGATCCACACCGGCGCGGCGCATGAGCGTGGGGAGTACCGTCGCCATCCGCGCTTCCAGCCACCGCTGCTGCCGGAGCGCCTGATCGCGCAACGTGCCAAACGGGCGCAGGGTATCGGCGGCCGATGAGCCACTGGTGCGGGTGCCAGGCGTGACCGGAAAGGCCACGGCCTGGGCGTGCATCGGCGCCGGGCCGATGATCAGGAGCCCCGCGACCAGCGCAGAGCGAGCGGACCAACGCAACGACGGCATCATACAGGATCTCCAGAGGAAAACGGTCACGGCGCGCACGTCAGCGCGCGCGGGGCCCACGTGGGCGACGGGCGATCTGCACCGCCATCCCCAACAGCGTGACAAACAGCGCGGCGACCACGACGCGCTCCAGCGCCGTCTGCCCCGCCATCGACCACCAATCGGCGCGCACCGCCAGACGCGAGCCGAGTCGCTCCAGATGCAGCGTAATGAGAATGGCACTCGTGCCGAGTTCGGCCGCCACCGACACGGCGAGGAAAATCACGGTGCGCAGCGGCCAATGCCGGACCGGGAAATTCCCCAGGTGCCACGCGAGCATGCCGAGGAAGAAGAGGACGCCCACCACCAGTCCCCCGACCACGACCGGCACGCTGCTGCTGCTGAGGATCAGGACGCGCCACAGTCGGAGCAGCAGCCCGGTGAGCCCGGCCGGTTCGAGGGCGCGCACCGCGAAGGCGCGCAGCGGATGCAGCTGCTCAGCGCTCCAGTTGACGACCTCTCGCGGGGCAAAGCGAACCATACCTGCAAGCTACCGCCGGGGCACGATTCGGCCAGCCGAGGGTCAGGCGGATGCCGGTCGGGAGACGGGCCACCCCCACTCAGGGGCGGCTCACCTGCCGCAGCAAAAAGGTGAGGCTTTCGACGCTGTGGCTCCGCCAGTAATTCCACGAATGCGCACCGGGCCACTCGGTGTACTGGTGCACGACCCCGAGGCGGTCCAGCGCGGCATGCAGATCGCGATTTTGTGCGGCATAGGTATCATCCCGCCCGACATCCATCGCGAGGGCGGGCACCGGCGGACCGCCCGCCGCGGCCCGGGTCTGCGCGCGGGCGGCGAGAAACGCCGGATCGCGGGTGATCCACCCGATAGAATCGAGGCCAAAGGCCATGCGCATCGATGGCCAGAGCCCGCCCGCGGCGCGGACATAGCTCCCCACCGTCGCGTAGCGTCCTGGCCCCATCACGGCCGCGCTGTCGCGGAGTAACCGCGGGGACAACACCCCCGAGTGGCTGGCCGCCGCACTGAACAGCTCCGGATACGCGAGCGCGAGCGTCACCGCGCCATAGCCACCCATGCTCAAGCCACCGATACCCCGATGCGCGCGGTCGGCCTGCGTGCGATAGCGCGCATCGAGATGCTGCACGATATCAAACGCGATGTAATCGTCGTAGTGCGGCCAGGGCACGCAGAAGCTCGCCGCCGGTTCTTTTCGCACCGTGTCCGCCTGACAGGCGGCCAGATCAGGGAGGGAGGCAAACGTCGTATACCAACTATCGTCGCCATCGGGCATGGCGATGATCGCCTCAGGCTGCCCCGCCGCCACCAGCGAATCCATCGTCTGCGCGAGCCGCCCCTGCTCCACCCAGTTCCGCTCGTTCCCCGATACGCCGTGCAAATACAGGAGCACGGGATACCGTTTGCGACGGTCGGTTGCGTACGATGGGGGCAGATACACCACCAGCGCTTTCCGCAGGCCGAGCGCCTGCGCCCAGAGGGTGTCGGTCCGGATCGTGCCCGTCGCCGCGCGCGCCGTTTGTGCCGAGAGCGCCGCGGGGCGCAGCAGCATCGCACCGAGCACCAGACTCAGCGCGAGCACCGCGCTCCGGGATCCGCCGAGTCCCCGGGCCATGATCAGCGAATGACCGTCCCGATCCGTCCCCAGCGGATATCCGTGAGGAAGGGCAACGGACGTGAGCTTTCGTCCTGCCGATAGGAGTAATACACGAACACCGGCCGGCCGCGGACATTCTCCCGGGGGACAAAGCCCCAATAGCGGCCATCCTTCGAGTCGTAGCGATTATCCCCGAGCATGAACAGATACTTGGCCGGGACCACGAGCGGGCCCCAGTCATCGAGCGCCGGCTGCAGCGGGGGGTCCCCCATCGCCGCGCCATGGAGCTCAAACGCCTTCTGCCACTGGAAGAGCGGATGCGAGAAGGTGCCATCCCCCTTCAGATTTTCATTCGCGGGATACCCCTGCGGCTGCGGCATGCCATTCACATACAGCAACCCGCCGCGCATCCAGATCGTATCGCCGGCCACGGCGACACAGCGCTTCACCAGCGTCGGATTCGGATCGTCCGGCTGGTCCACCTGCGTCGGCGACATGAAGACCACGACATCGCCACGCTTCGGCTCGGCGTATCCCGGGAGATTGATCCCGGTGAAGGGGACATGCGGCCCGTACGCGAGCTTGTTCACAAACAGCCAATCCCCCACAAGCAACGTCGGGATCATGCTCCCGGAGGGGATGCGATAGGCCTCGATCAAAAACGTCCGGAACGCCAGAAAGAAGGCCAGCGTGACGGCGACCGCCTTGACGGTCTCCCACAGGCTGGACGGTGATGACGACTTCCCCGAGGCGCCGGAGCGCAGGGCTGAGACGGACCCGGAGGAGGACTTCTTCTTGGCAACCACGGCGACGGGGGCTCGAGGGAACAGGGACGGTGCAGCGAGGGGGCGCATCCCCTAGGAACGCGCCCCCTCACCACCGCCGGAGCGGGTCCGGAAATTACGACAGGTGCTTGGAGACGAGCTTGGTCATGTCGAACATGCTGACCTGACCCTTGCCACCGAACACCGGCTTCAGCTTGTCGTCGGCATTGATCGCGCGACGGTTCTTGGCATCCTGGAGGCCATGCTTCTTGATGTAGGCCCACAGCTTCTTGACCACTTCCGTGCGCGGGAGCGGCTTGTCACCGACGACCGCGGCCAGCTGCGACGACGGCGTAAGCGCCTTCATGAAGGCCGCGTTCGGGGTGCGCTTGGCTGCCGCCTTCTTCGGGGCCGCCTTCTTGGCCGCCTTCTTCGGGGCCGCCTTCTTGGCCGCCTTCTTCGGGGCCGCCTTCTTCGCCGCCTTCTTCGGCGCCGCCTTCTTCGCCGCCTTCTTCGGGGCCGCCTTCTTCGCAGCCTTCTTCGCAGCCTTCTTCGCTGGGGCCATTGGGTCTCCTGAAAGTGTGGACCGGGGAGTCGCGTCGAGCGATTCAGCTTCTCCGTACGTCGCGCGGACGCGCGATCGCGCTACGCCGACGCGAAAAAACTATCAGCGCGCTCAGAGTGCGCAATAGGGAAAACACGGATTTTCCCTCTGAGGACCAGACAAACCCCCTCGGAGCGCCGAGTGAACGCCCCGCGAAGCC
>JBEIUK010000188.1:0-5779 GCA_040374415.1 Gemmatimonadaceae bacterium
CACAACGGGCCCCGGCGGAGGCCGCGGGGTGCTTGGTATGCGCCGTCCCAGCCACCGCCTTGCTGGCGTGGCAGCTCGTGCACTGGCGGTCATCGGTGCGCCCCGGAATGGGCGTGCCGTCCACGGTCCGGTATCCCTGCGTATGCGGATCGTGACAGGAGGTACAGGTCATGCCGCCATTGCGATAGCAGTCGCTGGCGAGATGCCCCTCCTGATACGCGAAGGTCCGCGTCCGTCCGTCGGGCGTGTAGGGTTGCTCTCCCAGCTGAGACAGTCGCAGCGCGTAGTAGGCGCGCAGCGAGGCGCCCGGGACATACCCCGGCGCGATGCGCGTCTTGAGCGCATGGCACCCCAGACACCGCTCGAGCGAGGCGTCCTTCGACTCGGTCGCGAGCGCGGAGAGTCCAATGTCCGTCGTATGGGTCCCCGCCCGCATCAGGGCGACATGCCGGGCCGCCGGGCCATGGCAGGACTCGCAGTCGATCGCCAGCGTCCGACGAGTGGTCTGCCAGGTTGACGAATCCCTGGAGGCGACCGTGATGCCGCTGCCATGACAGGACTGGCAATTACTGAAGCGCGGCGCATCGCCGAGGACGCGCGTCGGGGGCCAATCGCCGCAGGCTTCGAGCGGCATCGTCGGAACGATCGGTTGCCATCCCCGGTTGGCCCGCGTGCCCGTATGACAGAACCAGGTCCCGCTGTGCCGACTCCAGTCAAAGGGGAGGAAGCGCTCCGTCCCGTCCGGCCAGGCGGTGACAAATCCCTGGGTGCCGCCCCCCGCCATGTGCCCGCCCCCGATCACGCCGGTGACGCGATAGACGGTGTCCCGTTCCCCGGGACGCTGCACCAGAAACTCCGGCCGCCCCGCCACCACGCGCGGCACCACGGTGGCATTCCGGAAACGCAACGGCACGCCGTTGAATGGGGCGATCAGGGTGACCGGATTGGCAGGATCCCCCGGCGTGCCACCGGCCCGCCCGTGGGTGGAGCTGCGCCATGCGGCGGCCTGCTCGGCGTGGCAGGACTGACAACTCGCACTCCCGGCGAAATCGGCTGGTGCCGGTCCCGGTGCCGGCGCTGACACCGGCGTGGTCACGAAGGGCCGCTCGTCGTCTGATGCGCCGCCACCGGCGTCGGCCACCGAATGCGTGCACGCGCCGGCGACGGCGAGCCACAATACCAGGGCGGAGCGCCCCACGAGGGGCCATCCTATCAAGGGCGGAACGGCACGCATGGTCATGGCGTCCCGTCCGTGGCCCACGTCGGACCAGTGCATCGGCAGAGCGTTCGCAGATGCCGCACCAACGCCTGCATCTCGGCGCTAGAGAGCGAGCCCCCGAAGGCGGGCATGCGGACATGCTGATTCATGATCGCGCCACCGCCGTCGATGATGTCGTAGAGGGCGTCATCGGTCCGGGCACTCATCCGCCGGCGATCGGTGTGGTTGGCGGGCGGGACGGGCAACGCCGCAGCATTGGGCCCGTTGCCCGCCCCCCCGGCCCCGTGGCAGCCCGCGCACCACGTGGCATAGAGCGCGGCACCATCGACGCGGCCATTCGCTGCTGTTGCCGCGGCGGCTTGGACCGACGGAGAGCCCGCGCGCCCGGCACCGGAGTCCGGCAGACGGCCCGTGCCAGAGAGGTACTGGGTAATAAGCAGGCGATCGGACTCCGGCATGCGAATGCGGGGCATCGCCACCCCCGGGCGCAGCTGCTGGGGATTTCGAATGATCGCCGCGATATACCCCGGATCGCGGCGCTGCCGGACATCATCCAGCGCCGGTGCCAGTCGCCCCCCTTCCCCGTGCAGTCGGTGACATCCCAGACAGCTCAGTTTCGTTCGGAGCAACGCCTCCGCCTTGGCGGCCGCGAAGGGCGTCAGGGCAGGGGCGGTTTGCCCACGCGCCGAAGGGACTGGCCGGAGCAGCGCACCAAGCACGGCAAGACGCACGGCGATGCGCTCGGCCCACCACGCCTGCTGCGACCACCTACGCCCCATCACGCTCAGCGACCGCCCGAGCCGGTGCGCGCACCCGTCCAAATCACGATGGAGCCGCAACCGGTCCGCGTCTGAAATTCGATGGGCATGCTGGCCGTTCGCGCATAAATCTCCACGGCGCGAATATCCCGGGCGTTGATCAGGGCGTCCAGATCCCCGTCGTCATTCGGGACGTTGAGGCCATTCAGGAAGACGGCCGGCGCACAGTCCCCCGTCATCCCGGTGCTGCGCAGCAGGACGCGGTCCCGGCCGAACTGACCCGGCATGGTCACCACCCCCGGTGTCGATCGGAGGACGTCGGCGACCGTGGACGGGGCCCGTGCTGTGATCTGTGCTTCGGTCAGGAAGTGTCCGAAGCCCAACCGCCGCCGCCGCTCGAAATCGGCCAAGGGCACGGTCATGCGATCCGCACGGACGCGCATCGTGTCGAGGGCCGCAGGGAGCGGTCGGGGGACCAGATCCACGGCGACATCGCGGTCGGCATCCAACTCCACGACGTTACGCACCGGCTGAAAGCCAAGCGCTCGCGCTTCCACCAGATACGACCCCTCGGGCAGTTCCGCGAGCGTGTATTGCCCATTGGCATTCGAGGTCGTACTGGAGACGCCTCCCAGCACCGAAACGACCGCGCCACGGATCGGCGTGCCTGCCCCCGTCGTGATCTGTCCGCGCAGGCGGGCAGCGCCCCGCACGCCTCGATTTGCTGCAACGTCACCGGTCACGCGCGTGGCGGCACCGATCAGCAGCGATCGGACCAGAATGCCTGATGGCGGCATGTCGAGCTCCACGAACCCGCTGCTGTCGGCCTCCGCGAAGGCCCGGGCGGTGATCCGCGAGCCCGGGGGCAGTCCGCACACGACGAAACTGCCGTCGGGAGCACTTTCCCCGAGGGGCGAAATCGTGCGTCGGTCCATCCCCCGGTCGCCCACGATGAACTGCGTGTACTGCACCCGCACGCGAGCGGGCGCGGAGAGCGTGCGGCCACGGGACCGACGTACCACGCCAAACAGGGCCCCATTGGGACGTCCAGGAACCGGTGCGCCACAACGCATCGCCAGAAGTGTCCGGGCCGAGGGGGTCCCCAGCGCGAGCGTCACCGGCTCGGCGGTGGCGATCTCCACGCGCAGCAGTGTGCCTTCGATCCCCAACTGCTCCTGGAGCGGATGCAGGAAGCCCGCGAGATAGACGCCGGCCGGGACATCCGAAAGGACAAAGGCGCCACGGGCGTCGGTTGTCGCGGAACGAATGCGGGCCGACGCCCCACTGGACACGAGTTGCACCACCGCACCGGCCAACGGAAGGCCGGTGACGCTGTCGCGCACCTCCCCCGAGACCCGCACCACGGGGGGTGGGGTCGGGGGTTGCTGTGCACTGAGCGGGATGCTGCCGATGAGCGTCAGCGCCAGCCGCGGCCACCAACGCCGAACATGCATGGTCCAGCTGGCCATTACGGGACGAAAGTGCGTGGGGCCGGCGGGGTGATCACATGCGGGGAACCCTTCAGCAACGTGTTGATGCGGGCCACCCGCGTCTGCATGATTTGATCGAAGCGCGCCGCGGCTTCCGTGGTTTCCGTCGTCAATTCCGTGGAGCGCAGGAGCTCACCGGCCGTGGGCGGCAGCATGGACCGCGTGATGGAGCCAGACACCGTCTGGACTTCCTCGCGCAAGCGCGGGTACTGCCGATAACCCAGTCCGGCAACGGGACGCACCAAGACTGAGTCGCGGAAGTGCTTCAGCTCCTGCATGGCGGTGGTGATTTCACGCAGCGCGTCCCCGGTGTTCCGATCGGCACTGTCCTTCGGGACGGAGCGCAGAATCGTCTGGAGCGCCGTCAGCTGGCCGCGAACGTCGTCCACATTGGCGATGACGCGCGCCACACGCCCAGCGACATCATCGATGCGCTTCGCCGCATCATGCTGCGCCACCAGCTGCGCCGGTGTCATCGCCGAGCGCGGGTCCAAGCGCACAACGATTGGCGTGGTGTAGTTGCGGCCATTCACCGTGAGTGTGGCCGTATAGCTCCCTGGGAGGACAAAGGGCGCCCCGCCACTGCCGAAGAAATCCATTTCGCCGGGGCCGTCCCCGTTGTCGGCCGCCGCCGCCCGGCGACGCGCCCGCAAGGCCGCGAGTGACGTGTCCGCCGGTGCAGCGCTCGCCGCACTGGTGCGCCCGCCGCGCCCGCCGTCGGTCCCCGGCGTCGCGTCGTACCGCAAATCCCAAGTGACGCGGTTGATCCCGGCTTCATCCGGAATGCGGTTGAGCCGGCGGACCACTCGCCCATTGGCATCACTGATGACCAGCGACACCGCATCAGCGGGTTGGCTCTTCAGGTAATACGTGACGAATGCCCCGTCCGGCGGATTCTCGGCGCGCCAGGTGCGCTGCCCGAGGTTGCCGTCCTTGTTCCACTGATTCCAGCGGATCGCCGGCGGTGCAGGGAAGAGCGTGGCATCTGCCGTCTTCGCCGTCCCCATCTGCTGGAGCGCGGTGATGTCGTCGAGGATGTAGAGCCCACGACCATGCGTGGCGAGGAGCAGGTCATTCTCCCGTGGATGAATCTGCATGTCACGCACGGGGACGGGCGGCAGGGTGCCGCGCAGGCTGGCCCAGTGTGTTCCACCATCCCAGGAGGCCCAGACCCCGGCTTCCGTCCCGAGGTATAACAGGTTCCGGTTCTTCAGATCCTCGCGGACGACGTGCGTCCAGAGCGCGCTGGCCGGCAGGTCGCCGGTGACGGACGTCCAAGTCGCCCCGAAGTCCGTGGTCCGGTACACGTAGGGCGCGTAATCATCGTCCTGATGATGATCGGCCACGACGTACGCGGTCCCTGCGCTGAAGTGGGAGGCTTCAATCGTCGCCAGCCAGGCATTCGGTTTGAGCCCCGGCACGTTCCGGAAGACGTTGCGCCCGTCACACCACCGTCGCGAGTGACCTGCACATTGCCGTCGTCCGTGGAGACCCAGATCACATTGGAATCGAGCGGGGACGGGCTGATGGAGAGAATGGTGCAATGGAATTCCGCTGCCGTGTTGTCCACGACGATCGGACCGCCTGAGCTCTGCTGTTTCGCCGGATCGTTGGTGGTGAGGTCCGGCGAGATCACACTGAACGAATTCCCATGATTCGTGCTCTTGAAGAGCACATTCCCGCCGAAATACACCACGCCGGGATTTTGCGGCGACAGCGCGATCGGTGAATTCCAGTTGAAGCGATACTTGTGCGAGATCATCGCATCCCCCACCGAACCCACACGGTTCGGATAGGGATAAATCATTTTCTGCGTCCCAGTGCGTGTATCCGTGATATTCAGCATCCCGCCCTGCGCATCGGAGTAGATCATCCAGGGTTGCGCGATGTCGGGGACGGTAAAGAAGCCGTCACCACCGGAGACGGTCACCCAATCGCTCTTGAGGATGCCGCCAAAGAGTCCGCGGCTCGGGCCGCACCAGTTGCCGTTGTCCTGCAGGCCACCACAGGTCATGTACGGCGACTGCATGTCGTAGTTGATGTGATAGAACTGCGTGAACGCAAAGGTGTTCACCACATCCCACGTCTTGCCCGCATCGGCACTGACCTGCCAGCCACCGTCGGAGCCTTCAAGAATCCGCTTGGGGTTGCGCGGATCAATCCACATGGCCTGGTGATCGCCGTGGACCGACTGGGCGATGGTGCGGAAGGTGGTGCCGCCGTCCTCGGAGAGGTACAGCGACCCCGAGAGCGTATAAATCCGATTGGGGTTGAACGGATCCACGCGGATGTCCGCGTAGTAGAACGGCCGG
>JBEIUK010000057.1:0-14144 GCA_040374415.1 Gemmatimonadaceae bacterium
GCCACGGCGTCGTCACGCTCGAGAATCATGGGCATGCACGGGCCGCTGGTCATAAACTCCACCAGCTCGCCGAAGAAGCCCCGCTCCCGGTGCACGCCGTAGAACTCGCCGGCCTGCGCGGTCGTCAGGTGCATGACCCGCGCCGCCCGCACGCGGAAGCCCGACTGCTCGAGGAGGGCGATGATGAGTCCGGCCTTGCCGGCGCCGAACGCGTCCGGCTTGATGATGGTCAGGGTACGATGTCCAGCCATGGTCAGGTTCCGATTAATGTGCGAACGATGTCACCGCGCGTCAGGAATCCGACCAGTCGGTCCTCCTGCACCACGGGCACGCGATCGACGTCCTTGTTGAGTAACAGTGCTGCGACTTCGGCCAACGGCTGATCGGGCGCAACGCAGAGGACCTGACGGGTCATGACATCGCGGACCGTGCGCCGAGTGGCGGGCATGCCCGGCGCCCCGTATGGGGTACCAGACGGCGCGCCAGACGGGGCCCCGTACGGGGCACCACCCCCTGCGCGCGGAAGATAATGACTCAGGAGATCCCGCAAGAGCTCACGTTCGCTGAGCATCCCCAGGACGCGGTTTGAGGCATCGACGACCGGCAGTCCGCCGACACCGGCCCGGCGCATGTCCAGCACCGCACTGCGGAGCGAGGTGTCGGGGCCCACGGTCCGCGGCCGCTCGGTCATGAGATCGCGCACGGTGAGCTGGGCGGGCACGGTGGCCTGAAAGGCCGCCGCCGCGCAGACGGCGGCCGGGGTGTCGGCGGCCAGCACGGCGTCCACCGCGGCGGGGCGCGCCAGACTGCGGGTGAGCGTGCGGACGACCTGCAGATGCCGGGCAACGAGTCGCGGTGGCGCGACGACCACCGCGACGATCCGCGCCGCTTGGGATTCGGCGTCATCGAGCGCCCGGCGGAGCGGTTCGGCGGTGACGCCGAGGGCCATCACCAGCTCCCGAATCGATTCATCGCGGTAATGCAGGATGAACGCGCGGTCGGCGAGCCCCACGAGATCTTCCGCTCGGGCCTCCTCGACGCGCTCCTGCAAGCGGTCCGGGTCCCGCACCGCCCCCGTGGCTGCCAGCACCCCCACCAACTGCAGCACGGCATCGGCCAGCGTCCGCGCTGCGAGCGGGACGCGGACGTGGTCCGGCTGGAGTAACGCGGCGAGGGGAAGTGGGGCTGGCGGCATGGGCTCTCACACGAGACACGGGGGCGCCGGCGGTCTGCCGACGCCCCCGTGGGGGATCAACGCACAGGACGGATGCCAAGTGCCCGCCGCGGTGCGGTGGGCATCTGGCGATGCCGTGGGCCTGATCGTGGTTTAGCGCAACCGCGCCTGGATCAGCTCCACAAAGTCCACCGGACGCTGGGCGACGCCCATGCCGGCGGCCTTGAAGGCCTCGATCTTTTCGGCGGCGGTGCCCGCGGAGCCCGAGATGATGGCGCCCGCGTGGCCCATGCGGCGCCCCGGCGGTGCCGTCTGACCGGCGATGAAGCCAACGACCGGCTTGGTCATGTGCTCCTTGACGAACTGGGCCGCTTCCTGCTCATCGGTCCCGCCGATTTAGCACATCATGGCCACGGCCTTGGTGTGCGGATCGGCTTCAAAGGCCGCGAGGCAATCGATGAAGTTGGTGCCGTTGATCGGTTCGCCTCCGATGCCGACGCAGCTGCTCTGCCCGATGCCAGCGCGGGTCAGCTGATTGACGACTTCGTACGTGAGCGTGCCGGAGCGGCTGACCACCCCGACGTTCCCCGGGGTGCAGATCCGTCCCGGAATGATGCCGACCTTCGACTGACCGGGGGTGATGAGGCCCGGGCAGTTGGGGCCAATCAGTCGCGCGCCATGTTCCCGGATGTACGGGTACACGCGCGTCATGTCGAGCACCGGCACGCCTTCGGTGATGCACACGATCAGCTTCACACCGGCGGCCGCCGCTTCCATCATCGCATCCGCGGCGAACATCGGCGGAACATAGATGACCGACGTGTTGGCGCCGGTGGCCTGCACCGCATCGTACACGGTGTCATAGATCGGCACCGTGCCCTCGAAATGCTGGCCGCCCTTGCCGGGCGTCACCCCGGCCACGACCTGCGTGCCGTATTCGATCATCTGCTTGGCGTGGAACGAGCCGTCGCGGCCCGTGATCCCCTGCACCAGCAGCTTGGTGCCGTTGTCGATGAAGATGCTCATGCGGCACCTCCCGTGGCGAGCGCGACAGCGCGCTGCACGGCGGCATCCATGTCATTCGACGCGGAGAAGCCGTTGTCCTGCAGAATCTTCACGGCGATCTCCTCGTTGGTGCCCGTGAGGCGGATAACAATGGGCACCTGCAGCGGATTCGCCTTGGTGGCCGTCACGATGCCATTGGCAACGTCATCGGTGCGGGTAATGCCACCGAAAATATTGAACAGGATGCACTTCACGTTCGGATCCGACGTGATGATGCGCAGCGCGTTCACCACCTTCTCCGGGTTCGACGAGCCGCCGATGTCCAGGAAGTTGGCCGGATCGCCCCCGTAGTACTTCACGAGATCCATGGTGGCCATCGCGAGCCCGGCGCCGTTGACGACGCAGCCCACATTGCCATCCAGCTTGATGAACGTGAGGTTGGCATGCCGGGCGTCGACTTCGCTGGGCGCTTCCGACGACTCATCGCGCAACGCGGCGATTTCCGGCCGGCGATCGAGCTCATTGTCGTCGATCACCATCTTGCCATCGACCGCCACCAACTCGCCCGTGGGGGTCATCACCAGCGGGTTGATTTCCGCGAGCGAGCAGCCGGCGTTCATGAACGCGGTGTACAGCTGCTGCATGATCTTGGCGGCCTGCCGCGCGAGCTTCACATCCTTGTACAGGAAGAAGCCCATGCGCATGGCCTCGAAGGGCAGCAACCCGTAGCGCGTGTCGACCGGGTAATAGAGAATCTTTTCCGGGGTCGTCGCGGCCACTTCTTCAATGTCGATACCACCAGCGGCGCTGACCATGAAGACCGGCTTCTTGGTCGCGCGATCCACGATGATCCCGACATAGGCTTCGGAGCCGATATCCGCCGCGACGGTGACGAGCACCTTCTCGACGGTCAGGTCCTTGATGGTCATGCCCAAAATGGCCGTGGCCTTTTCACGGGCGTCCGCCGGCGTTTTGCAAAACTTCACACCGCCGGCCTTACCGCGCCCACCGGCATGCACCTGCGCCTTCACCATCACCGCCGTGCCGTACCGCTGTGCGATGGCTTCGGCCTGCTCCGGCGTGGTGGCGATTTCCCCTGCCGGAATCGGCACCCCGGCCGCTCGCAGCAGGTCTTTTGCTTGATACTCGTGTAGGTTCACGCGCTCTCCGAATCGAGGGAATCAACGACTTTCAATGCTACGCCGCGGTACAGCTCTGTGCCACCGGTACGCCGCGGAGCCTGCCACCGGTGGCGGTGTTATCGACGGGGTGGTGGTGTTCGCCCGAGGTGCCGCCCAAGGCTATCGAAGGCGGCGCCGAATCGCCCCCAATCGCCACGTTGCAATGCCGTCCGCATGGCGTCATACCATCGGCCGATCGCCGCACCGGCCTCCCCTGCATCGCCGCGCGCGCGGTCCGTGCCCCTTGTGGGACGGCCCATGTTGGTCGCGCTGGGATACAGGGCCTGCAGCGTGGTGCCCACACGCGTTTCGGTGCCATCCACCACAGCCACCGCACGGATCATCGTCCCGCCCGTACGCCGGGGCCCGACGCGTGTTTGCCAGAGCACAGGCCCCTGCGCGCCCGGCACGATATGCACTTGTCCCAGTTGCGCTGTCGCGGCGGGGATGGTGTCGAGGACGAAATCCTCAGCGGGATCCACGGTGAGATCGCGTGCGGGCATCGCCTGCAGCGCGTCGCGCAACCGATCCGTCAGCGCGCTCCACCGGGACCGTGGCGTGCGCGTGGAATCCCACAGGGTGAGCCGCTCGGCACCGCCCACCGCCGTGAGGACGCCCGCCAGTTGCCCATCACCGTCCATGAGCGGGAGGCTCCAGGCGGGGACCAGTCCGCCACGAGTTGGCATCAGATGGGGCGGCGGCGCACCGCTGGCCAAGGTGCCTTCTAACACTTGCCGACCACGCATGCTCGCGTGCCGCGTGCCGTACTGCACAAGGGTCACCACTTGGGCGAGTGCGCCGTCCGTGGCGGGAGGCAGCTGCTGGATGAGCGCGGTGGGCAGCTCCTCTGTCCGCACAAGCAAGGGCCGGAGTCGTGGCAACCAACTGCGGGCAATGGCATCGGGCCGAGGGACCGGCAGGATGCGAATCTGTCCCGTCGCGGCGTCAACGAAGGCGGTGGCGGCGAGCCGGAAGTAGCTGCGTTCCGCGCCGGCGAGGAGCAGATGCTGACTGAGTGGATAGCGGTCCGAGCTACTGTACAGCTGAACCACCCAGGTGAGGCGTCCCTCGTGCAGCACGGGGGTAATCGCTTCGCTCTGGGCAAAGATCGGGGCGATGCGTTCCAGCCGTTCGCGGACATCGCGGATAAAGACCAGTCGCGCGTGCGAGACGGTCTCCGCGTCGAGCGTGACGAGCGCGGCATCGCGCAGCGCCCAGGCGAAGGCGATCCGACGCCAGATCGGCGTGAGGGGCGCCCCGCCCGCGCTGTCGGCATCGGTGGTTAACCGATGACCAACGACCCCAGGTCCAACCAACACCGGATCGGCCCCCGGCAGCGCGCCGGTGCTGCCCGTTGGCCACGGGATCGGCTGCTCCGTGGAGACGGGTTGGGTGAGATCGGTGAGCGTCAGCGTCCAGCGTCCGCCTGCAGGGGCGGTCGAGGTCGCAGGGGCAACGTGCCGAGCGGTCAGCGCGGCCAGGTGGCCATCGGCGGTGCGTCCAGTGCCGGTGAAGGTGGGGGCGGCGGCTTCGTCGACCGTGGTGGTGGTGCCAGCCACCGTGACCGGCACATCCCAGAGGCTCACGGAGCGGCCGAGTTCCTCGGGCGTCAGCCGGGAGGTTTGTGCCAACGCCCCCGTGTCCAGCGTCGCTCGTTGCAGTCGAATGCCATCCGCGTTGTATGCGCGCCGGCTGTGCAGCGCGCGCGTGGTTTCATAGGCGCGGGTATCCGCCGTCATCGACCCCAGCCATCCACTGCGTGCCATAAGGGCTGGGATCAGCTGGCGACCACCGACGGCCGTCAGCAGGAGCCCAGAGACCATGGCAAAGGCCACGCGCACATTCCCGAGCCACCCTGCGCGGAGGCAGACCGGGGCCGCCACCACACAGAGCATCACCAGGATCCGGTCCATCGGGAGCGCCACCGCATGGTCGACCCGGGTGAACAGCCCATCGTGTCCACTCCCCGCAAAGAGCAGATCAAAACCGTCGAGCCGGAAGCTCCAAGCCAGCAAGAGCAGCAAGAGGGCGCCCAGCACGCTGAAATGGCGGCGGGCATGTGCGGTCATCACCAATCGACGTCCACTCAACCGCAGGCTCCGGGTCATGGCATAGAGCACAAAGACCACGAGCGCGACCACGAGCACCGTTGAGACGGCCCACAGATACGCGGCTTCCTCGAGGGGCAGTTGATACACATAGAAGCCGAGGTCCCGGCCCAGAATCCCCTCGATTTCGCCGAAGGGTACTCCGTGGCGGAGGAGATCCACCGACGTCCAATTGTCCAGCGGCCACGCCAGACAGACCCCGATGAGCAGCGCGAGCGCGAGGATGATCCCATCGAGCCGCTGCTCGGGGAGAATCGCCGTGACCTCGAGATTGGCCACGCGGGCCGGGACGGCCACCGCCCGAATGGTGCGACGGACGACGCGCAGGTTCGCCCACGCGAACGCCGCCCCGAGGAGCCAGGCTCCGCCTTGCAGCATCACGCGGTCGAGGACGATCTCCCGGAAGAGCGCCGAGAGCCCGAGGGCGTCGTACCAGGCGGACTCCACCACCAACACTGACACGGCCCGGCCGGCGATCAGCAGCAGCGCCATGGCCAGCCCGACTCGGATCACCCAGTGCCGGCGTTCCATCGCCGTCTCTTAGACCGTGCGCGTCAGAGGGTCACGCCTTGCGTTCGTAGCCAGCCTTCCATTTCGCCGCGGATCGCTGCCAGACGCGCCTCCGTGCGTGCCTCGAAGCGGGCGACAATCACGGGTTGCGTATTCGAGGCCCGCAGGAGCCCCCAGCCATCGCCGAAGAGGACGCGGACACCGTCCACGTCGATGACGTCATGCGTGGCCTTGAAATGGGCGGCCGCCCGTTCCACGATCGCAAACTTCGACGCTTCATCGGTGTCGATGCGCAACTCGGGGGTCGCGACGAAGGTCGGGACATCACTGAGCATTTCGTCGATCCGCTGGTCCGCATCGGCGAGAATTCGCAGGAGGCGAGCGGCGGCGTACAGCGCGTCGTCGTGCCCGTAGAACCCTTCGGTGAAGAACATGTGCCCCGACATTTCCCCGGCGATTGGGGCATGCGTGGCTTTCATCTTGTCTTTGATCAGCGAGTGCCCCGTCTTCCACATGATGGGCTCACCGCCAGCGCGCGCAATCTCATCGGGGAGTGACTGCGAACACTTCACGTCGAAGATGATGGGCTGGCCGCGACCGGTGCGCGCGAGCACATCACGCGCATACACGATCAAAATCTGGTCACCCCAAATGATGCGTCCGTCCTGGTCCACCACACCAATCCGGTCGGCATCCCCGTCGAAGGCGATCCCGATCTCTGCACGCTCGCTCCGCACGGCGGCGATGCAATCGACCAGGTTCTCCGGCACCGTGGGATCCGGGTGATGATTGGGGAAGGTCCCATCGCTCTCGGTGAAGAGGCCGATGCCATCCACCTCCAGCGCCTGCATGAGTTGCGGTGCGACCAACGCCCCGGCCCCGTTGCCACAGTCGTAGACGACGCGCAGCCGACGACCGGACGGCGTGCGAATCGGACCCACGCGGGCCACAATGTCCGCCACGTAGCGGTCGATCACTTCCACGTGGGTCACGGTCCCAGCGCCCTGCGGAAACACGCCGGCGATAATCGCGTGATAGAGGGCCTGAATCGCCTCGCCGTGCAGCGAGCCGGTGCCCACGCACATCTTGAAGCCGTTGTACTCGGGCGGATTGTGCGACCCCGTGATCTGAATGCCGCCGACCACCGGCTCGTGGTGCAACGCCCAGTAGAGGAGGGGTGTCGGCACGACGCCCACATCAATCACATCGACGCCGCACTCCGTGAGGCCACGGACGAGGGCATCGCGCAACATGGCCCCACTGGGGCGATTGTCCCGTCCGACCGCGACCGCGCCCTGAATGCCACGGGCGGCGAGAATCGCGGCATACCCGCGCCCCAGTCCATACGCCACGTCGGCGGTGAGGTCGGTCCCCACAATACCGCGCACATCATACTGCCGAAAAATGGTCGGGCTGATGCTCATGGAAGGAAGCGGTCGAAGGTAATTCAGCGGGTCAGGCTGGCAGTGGATAATGGCGTGGTGATCGGCGCCGGCGGGACCGTGCGTTGCGATTCAGCCCCGGTGGCGAGGTGGGCCCGGCCAGCCAGTCGCGAGACCGGTGTTGGCACCAGCCCCAGCACCAGCAACGCCACCGTACACAGGACCAACACGCCGTGCGCCATGGGCACGGGCTCCGCGACCGATCCATTCGTGGCAGCGGGGCGCATGAACATGGCGGCGATCACTTTCAGATAGTAGCCGGCAGACACCACGCTGCTCAGCACCAACACAATGGCCAGCACGGACTGGGGCGCGGCGGCTTGCCAGGCGGCCTGGAGCAGATACCACTTGGCAAAAAATCCCATGCCACCGGCCAACGGCATACCGAGCAGTGCCAGCAACGAGACCGCCATGGCCACCGCTAAGCCGGGCCGGGTGGACCAGAGTCCGGTGACATCGGCCAGCGTAGGCGCCTGATCGCGCCCACCAGTCACCGTGATCAACACACCAAAGGCGGCCATCGTCGCCAAGGTATAGGTCACGGCATAAAACAGCAGCGCGGAGACGCCCCCGGCGGAGTGGGCAACGATCGTCACGAGGAGATAGCCGGCATGAGCAATGCTGGAGTACCCCAGCATGCGCACCAGGTTCGTCTGAGAGAGCGCGAACACGTTCCCCAACACCATGGTCAGGACCGCCAGCCACCAGAGCACCGCGTGCCACTCGGCGACCGGTCCCCCGAAGGCCTCGGTCATCAGCCGGAGAAACGCCGCGAAGGCCGCGGTCTTCACGACTGCCGCCATGAAGGCGGTGACGGGGAGTGGCGCGCCATCATAGACATCCGGCGTCCACACGTGAAAGGGCGCGGCAGCCACCTTAAACGCAAAGCCCACGAGCAACAGCCCCATCCCGATCCGCAGCATGGGCGAGAGATCCGGATGCTGCGAGATCCACGTCGCGATGTCGGCATAGCGCGTGCTGCCCGTGGCCCCAAAGACCAGCGCCATGCCATAGAGCAGAAAACCCGTGGAAAATGCGCCAAGCAGGAAATACTTCACAGCCGATTCGGCCCCACGCGCACTCCGGCGATTGACGCCGGCGAGCACATACACCGCGAGCGACATCAATTCGATGCCAAGGAAGACGATCATGAGATCGCGGGCGGCGGCGAGAACCATCATGCCCGAGGCCGAAAGCAACAACAGCACGGGCACTTCCGGACTGAACGCCTGGCTGCGCTCATGATCGGCATCCAGCAGAGCGAGCACTAACCCCGTGCCCCCCAGGATCACGAGATCCACCGCCCAGCGGAAGCCGTCTCCTGCGATGCGACCATCGGCCGTTCCCGCGGCAGCGTCACCCCACGCGATAATCACCGCGATCCCGGTGAGGCCACAGAGCAGCATGGCAAAGCGTGCAATCAGCGAGGTCCGTTCGGCCCCTTCGGCGGCGGCCGCCGCCTGCCCCTGCGGTTGCCAGACCGTGGCGAGCAAGAGCCCCAGCGCGCCAGTGACCAGAAGCAGTTCGGGAACGAGCGCGCGCATCAACGAACCAGACATCGGCAGGTCAGCCATGGTCATGGGGTGGTGCGGGTCGACGTGGGACCCATCGGCGCATTCGGACCGAAGTGCGCCGCCTCAACAACCGATCGGGCCACGCCATCCAGCGGGCGCAGCACCGGGCCAGGCGCGACGCCCAACCAGAGCATGGCAATGGCGAACGTCCCCATCACCACCCCTTCCCGCCACGACAGGTCCGCGATGGCGGGCGCCGTGGAGGGGGCCGCACCGAACAGCACGCGCTGTACAGCCCGCAACCCATACAGAGCGGCGGCGATCACGCCGAGCGTGGCGATCGCCGTCAATACCGGCTGTTCGCTGAAGGCGCCAAGCAATACCAGCAATTCGCCGACAAAGCCATTGGTCCCTGGCAGGGCGATCGTCGACAGGATTGCAAGTACCAGGACGGCACTGAAGACGGGCGCTTGCCGGGCCAGTCCACCGAAGTCGGCCATCATCGTGCTCCCCCGCCGGTCCGCCAGCATCCCGACCAGCAGAAAGAGCGCGCTGGTCGTGATGCCATGATTGATCATGAGCAGCGCGGCCCCCTGAACGGCCAGCGGCGTGAGTACGAAGGCGCCGAGCATGAGGATGCCCAGATGGCTGATGGACGCATACGCGATCCACCGCTTGAGATCCTCCTGCACCATCGCCATCAACGCCCCATACAGCACGGCGATCACCGCGAGTACCAAAATGGTCGTGCGAACCGCGTCATGTGTGGCGGCCGCCGGGAAGAGCGGAATGGCGAAACGCAGGATCCCATAGATTCCGACCTTCACCCCCAGGGTGACAGCGGCCACCGTTGGCGCGCTCCCCTGGGCGTCGGGCAGCCACGTGTGAAACGGCACAAGCGCTGACTTGACCGCAAAGGCCAGGAAGAAGGCGCCAAACATGTACAGCTGCGTCTGCGGCGTGAGGCGGACACGCAGGAGATGGTCCAGATGGAACGAGGACGCCCCTCCACCGTTCCACAGCGCCAGAATCGCCACCAGCATCAAGAGCGACCCGACGAGCGTGAAGAGGACATAGCGCACGGTGGCCCGCGACGCCTGCCCGGTGCCCCAGATGCCAATCAGGAAATAGGTGGGGATCAGCATCAATTCCCACGCGAGATAGAAGAGCAGCAGGTCCAACGAGACCAGCACCCCGATAAGCCCGGCCGTTAACAGCAGCAGGAGCGCGCCGAAGGATGGTGTGCGCACACGGACATTGTTCCACGCCCCGAGGAGCGTGAGGGGCATCAGCACGGTGATCAGTACCACCATGGGGAGCGAGAGTGCATCCACCCCCAGGCTGAGCGACGCACCGAGCTCCGGCAACCAGGGCACATCGATGCGGGCCTGCCATCCTGCCGCACCGCGGTCGTACACACCCAGGAGCACCATCCCAAGGAGCGCTTCCACCGCGAGGACGCCGCAGGTCAGCACGCGCGCATCGAGCCCGTCGGATGCGGCATCGGTCACCGTATCACGACCAATCCACCGCACGAGTGGGGCCGCCATGATCGGCCACAGCATCAGGGCCGGCAATACCCACGCCGGCGCACCGATCGAAAGAAGGAAGTCACGCATCGGTCAGCGGAGCGAAAGGGCGGCCAGCATGAGCACGGCACCGGCGGCGATCACCCAGGCATACTTGCCAACATCACCGTCCTGCACGCGACGTCCCACCAGGGCGGCCACTGCCGTCAAGCCACTGCCCACGGCGCGAAACAGCCCATCAATGCCGGGCTCCACGCCGCGCGCGAGGGCCACCGACGCCAAGGCCTGCGTCGGGCGCACCAGCACGGCATCAACGCCGGCATCCACATGGTACGCGTTCGCCAACAACGCGGCCACGCCGGTGTCCGGCGACGCATGGGCTTTGTCGGTGATGGGTCGACGTGCGCCCATGAGCGCGATGCCCAAACCGAGCATCGCGGTGACCACAGCCGCCAGAACCAATCCCTGTTCGGTGCCATGGGCGAGCGGCACCGTTCCGGCGAGCCGCGCGGCACTGGCCCCGGTCACTGGCGCGAGCCAATGGTCCAACAGCTCCGGACGCCCAAGAGGCATCAGCTCCGGCAGATTCAACCAGCCACCGGCCACCGTCAGGATCGCCAACAGCACCACGGGAATCGTCATCACGCCGGGAGCTTCGTGCAGCGCCGCCGCGGCATCACTCCCGGTGCGATTCTCCCCGAAGAAGGCCAGCAGCAGCAGACGGCCCATGTAGACCGCCGTGAACAGCGCCGTCACCATCCCGACGGCGTACACGCCCAACAGAATGGTCCGCCCTGACAGGCCCAGCAGCGAGGCTTGGGCGAGGGGCGATCCCGAGGCGCGAGCAAAGACGGCGGACAGGATCGCATCTTTCGAGAAGAAGCCCGCGAGCGGCGGAACCCCAGCGATCGCGAGTGTGGCCAGCCCCATCGTGACGGCGGTCACCGGCATGACGCGGCGCAATCCGCCCATGTTCCGCAGATCCTGCAGATCGTCATGGCGGTGGGTCGCGTGATAGGCGGCGTGCATCGCGTGAATGACCGAGCCCGCGCCGAGGAAGAGCAGCGCCTTGAAGAACGCGTGGGTCACGAGGTGAAACACCCCAGCCGTATACGCGCCGCTGCCGACCGCCATGAACATGTACCCCAGCTGCGAGACGGTGGAGTACGCGAGCACCTTCTTAATGTCCCACTGGCGAAGGGCGATCGTGGCCGCGAAGAGTGCCGTGAGGGCGCCCACGACCGTGACCAATAACGAGATCGAGGGGGCGCCGGAGAAGACCGGCGCTGCGCGCGCCACCAGATACACCCCGGCCGTCACCATGGTCGCCGCATGGATCAGTGCCGAGACGGGCGTTGGGCCGGCCATGGCATCCGGGAGCCAGACATACAGCGGTAGCTGGGCGCTCTTGCCGGTGCAGCCAATGAACAAGCAGAGGGCGATGGCGACCACCGCCGGCGTGCCAGCCTGGCTGAGCAGCGCCGCATGCACGCCAGCGAAATCGAGATGCTGGGTCGTGCGCCACATCAGGAACATCGCCACCAAGAACCCGGCATCGCCGATCCGGTTCACCACGAACGCCTTGGTGCCCGCCGCGACATTCGCCGCATCCCGGAACCAGAAGCTGATCAAGAGATACGAGCAGAGCCCGACGCCTTCCCAGCCGATAAACAGCACGGGATAGCTTGCGCCAAGAACCAGCACCAGCATGAAGGCGACAAACAGGTTCAGATACGCGAAGTACCGGGCATATCCCGCATCATCCCGCATGTACCCCACGGAAAAGATGTGGATGAGCGTCCCCACCCCGGTGATGACCAGAACCATCAGCATCGACAACTGGTCCAGCTGAAACGCCCAGTCAATCACCAACGCACCGGCCGGGATCCAGCTCCCCAGCCGCACAATGAGTGGCGTTGCCAGTCCAGCGGATGTGGACGTCCCGGCGCCGAGCATCGCGACAAAGATCGCGAGGGCCAGCGCGAAACTTGCGAGCAGCACGCCAGGACCCATGAGGGTCACCAGCGGATGGCGTGCGGTGGTGGCCTCCACCTGCTCACCACGCGCCCGTCCAACCCCGAGCGCGATCACGCCATTGACGATGGCGCCGAGGAGGGGCAGCACCGGGAGGAGCCACAGGTACTGCGCCACGGTCGTGGACAGGACGTGTGCGGGGGCCTGGGCTCCAGTGGCCAAGTCGAGAGCAGACACGATGGACATCAGCCGCGAAGGAGCTTGAGCGAAGACAGATCCACCGTGCCGGCGTGCCGGAAGACGGAGATCACAATGGCCAGACCCACGGCCGCTTCCGCCGCGGCGATGGTCATGACCATGACCACGAAGACCTGCCCGGTGACACCGTGAAGCTTTGAGAGCGCCACGAAGGACAGATTCACGGCGTTGAGCATCAGCTCCACGCACATGAACAGAATGATGGCATTCCGTCGGGTCAGCACCCCGACCACACCAATCACAAAGAGGATCGCCGAAACGATCAAGGCTTCGGTAATCATGCGCGCACCCGCTTCTTGGCCAGCAGCACGGCGCCGATGACGGCGACAAGCAGGACGACGCTGGTGAGTTCAAACGCCACGAGATAATCCGAAAAGAGCGAGGTAGCGACTGGCGTGACCACGTTGGGGATCGCCGGCGCCGAGGGCATCTGCGGCAGGCGCTGCCGCTGCGACAAAAGGAGCATGGTCAGCAGGCAGACCCCGACCAGTCCGGCCCCTAAACGCGCGCCAAGCGCTCGCAGGTCGGTGATGCCACTCCGCCCGAGATTCAGCAACATGACCACGAAGACGAAGACCACCATGATCGCGCCGGCATAGACCAAGATCTGGACGGCACCAACAAAGGGGGCATCCAGCATCACATAGAGCCCGCTGAGCGCGAACATGACATTGACCAGCCAGAGCGCCGCGGGGACCGGGTTCCGACGCGTGACAAAGAGCAGGGCGGACACGATCGCCAGCACCGAAAAAAGCAGGAACTGAAATTCAAAAAAGGAGGTCATCGCCGAATCACTCACCCTTGGGGTCGGCAGGATCCCACAGCTCGCTCACCGGATGGGTCTGCGCGGTCAGCCGTTCGAGATCGTAGACGAAGGCCGCCCGATTGAACTCGGCGTTCTCGTAGTGCCGCCCAACGTGGATGGCCTCTTCCGGGCACACCTCTTGGCAATAGCCACAGAAAATGCAGCGAAATTCGTCGATCTCGAACACCAGGGGATACCGATTGCCCAGCTCATCGGTACCGGGCACCAACTTGATACAGTTCGCCGGACAGACCGAGGGGCACAGGCCGCAGGCGACACACTTGGCCGCCCCGGTCTCCGTCGTGAGCATCCGGTGCGTGCCGCGCCAGCGCGGCGACAGCTCCCACTTCGTTTCCGGATACTGCATGGTGACCTTGTGCGGATCGACGAGATGCTTGAACGTGACGGCCATCCCCTTGAGGGTCGCGCGCACGTAGCTCACCCGCTCCAGCGGTCGATGCAGGACTTTGACGCCAATCGCCATCAGTCAGTTCCTCCAGTGCCCGCCGTGATTGCGGCGGCATCGTCTGCGGCGGCATCGTCTGCGGCGGCATCGTCTGCGGTCGACGCGCGACCGGTGTCGAGCGTCCAGTTCCGCGCCGACGCCAAGCGCTGACGGTTCAGATCCAGCCCACGCGCGCGCA
>JBEIUK010000278.1:0-3401 GCA_040374415.1 Gemmatimonadaceae bacterium
CTCGAGAACCCCATGCGTCTGACATCCTCCGTGATGGCCGTGGCCACGGCGCTGCTGCTGGCGGCACCCGGTATGTGCCCCGGTACGTGCCCCGGTACGGTCCTCGCGCAGGCAAAGCCGCGCGAGCATGACCTGCGTCTCCCAATCGGCGGCACACCGGGGCGGCTCAATGCCATCACCGATGTGGCCGGCGTGGAAGTGGGGCATGCCACCATCATCCGGGGCGATGGACCGCTGGTGGTCGGCACCGGTCCGGTGCGCACTGGCGTCACCGTCGTGCATCCACGCGGCAAAGACAATCACGATCCCGTGTATGGTGCCTGGTTTGCCTTGAATGGCAACGGCGAGATGACCGGGACCACATGGCTGCAGGAAAGTGGGTTCCTCGAAGGACCGGTGGCGATCACCAATACGCACAGTGTCGGCGTGGTGCGAGATGCCATCATCCGCTGGGAAGTCTCGCGCAAAAACGTGCTCCAGCCGTGGTGGTTACCAGTTGTTGCGGAGACCTATGATGGCAGCCTGAATGACATCAATGGCTTCCATGTCACGCCAGCGCATGTCTTCGCCGCACTCGACAGTGCGCGAGCGGGTCCGGTGCGTGAAGGCGTGGTGGGTGGCGGCACCGGCATGACCTGCCTGGGGTTCAAAGGCGGGATAGGGACTGCCTCGCGTACGGTCCCGGTGAACAACCGCAGCTACACCGTGGGCGTGCTGGTCCAGTGCAACTTCGGCAGTCGGCGTGATCTGCGCATTGCCGGCGTTCCCGTGGGTGAGGAGATCCCCGATCTGCTTCCGTGCATTGCCAACAGTCGTCCACTGCACGCCGGTACAACACGCCCCCGCTGTGACAGCACAGGCCCCTCGGAGGAGCTTCCTGAACAAGGCTCCATCATCGTCGTCGTTGCGACCGATGCACCACTCCTGCCGCATCAACTCAAGCGGCTGGTGACACGCGTCCCCCTCGGCATTGGTCGGCAGGGCGGGTTCGGCGGCAACAGCTCTGGCGACATCTTCATCGCCTTCTCCACGGCGAACCCTGGCATCTGGGCAAGTGATTCGGTCGCAACCGTCACGACGCTCGCCAATGATGGGCTCTCACCGCTCTTCAAGGCCACCGCACAGGCCACGGAGGCGGCGATCACGAACGCCCTGCTGGCCGCCGAGACGACCACTGGCGTGAATGATCTGCGGGTGTATGCCCTCCCGCTGGACCGGCTGATGGCGGCGATGCGCAAGTACGGACGTCTGCCGTAAGTATGTCGACAGGCCGGATGGTGTTGGGGGCGTGGGTGCTGCTGGGTATGATCTCGCACCGCGCACACGCCCAGGAATTCGCCAAGCAGGGCGTGCTGATCGCCCCACTCCACGTGGACAGCACGCCGGGCCTTCTGAAGGCCGCCCGACAGCTCGCTGAAGTAGCCCGCTCGGCCACCGCGAAGCTGCTCGATCCACGCGAAGCGGAGGTGATTGAGCAGTATCGTCTGGAGAACATGCTCGCGGCGTCCGACTATCCGCGATCCGCCGTCCTCAGTGAAGCCGATATCCGGATCGTTGGGGGACGAACGCGCGCCGATGAAATCGTGCATGGCCGAGTGACGTCGGGTGTGGCCGGTGGTGTGGTCGTTGCCACGCGCCTCGCTATCGTCCGGAACTGGGGGATGCAGCAGCCACTTCCTACCATTCGCGCCGCCACCCCTGCGCTCGCAGGGACGGAACTGGCGCGTGAGGTCGTCAAAGCCCGTGCCCAGTTCACCGGCGTGCGTCGTTGTGAAAACGCGCTCACGCGCGGTGATCGCCCCACCGCCGTCCGCGAAGCCGAGCGCGCCATTCGTGCGTATGCCCCGGCCGTGATCGCGCGAGACTGCCTGCTTGCTGCACTGCTCGATGGGCGCACCGCCGCAGACTCGGTGCGACGCGTGGCGGATGATGTGCTGGCGCTCGATTCCACCAATCTCTTCGCGGCCGTCAGTCGCGCGCAGGCATTGGAAGCAGAGCGGCGCACGGCGGACGCCGCTACACAATGGGCGCGCGTCTACACCATGCAGCCGGACAGCCTCAATCTCGGACGCACGGTCGTCGATGCACTGCTCCGCCTGCAGCGACCGGCGCTCGCCCTCACCAACGCGACCGCCCTGCGCACACGACTCGGTAACGATGCGACGTTACGGCGGCTCACCTTTCGCGCGCAGGTCGCGCTCGCCCAGTGGCCCGCCGCCGCGGCCCTCGGCGACACCCTCGATCGAGAAGACGACAGCTTTCGGACGGATTCGAATTACACCACACGCTACATCGAAGCGCTCCGACAAACCGGCGATACGCTGGCCGCACTCGAGACCAGCGTACGGGGGATCCGTCACTTCCCGGCCGATGGACGGCTGTATCTGCAATATCTGCAGCTGGTCGGGATGGAGCAGAGCGCCGCGCTGCCACGCGGGCTGATCCGCTTTCCCGCGATTCCCGAACTACATGTCATGGCGGCTGCCGCTGAGCGGAAGGCCGGGAACAAGGTGGGCGCGATCAAGGCCACGCACGCCGCGATTCTTCAGGACCCATCACGCACACCGCTGTACCTCCAGCTCGCCGATCTGTTTCTGGACGTGAATCAACCGGACAGTGTCGTCGTCGCACTCGCTACCGCCCCGCGACAGGGAGAACAGGCCGCGCTGCTCCGGACCTACACGGTTGCCCGAGGGCTGATGATGCTGCGCACTGCTGGCGACACGCTTCCTGCGCTGCAGGGGACGGCGCTCACGCTGCTGGTGCTCGCCGATAGCATGGAGTCGCGCGAAGACTCCCGGAGCTATGTGGCCGCAGCCGCCTTGCAGCGGTCACGCGCAGAGCTCTTGACAGCGAGCAAGAGCCGGAGCTGCCCCGATGTGCAACGCGCGGCGGCCACGCTGCAACTCGCCGGCGCGGCACGTGATGTTGGAGTGGGCACGGGCAGTACGGCCAGCGAAATCTCGGCAGCGTACGACGCGATGCGCACTGCGGTCGACAATGGCGTTGCCGTGCTGTGCAAACCGCCGGTGCCCTACGACGGCATCACGAAGCGCGTCATCGGCTCGTAGGGAATCTCGCGGAAGCGCGGTAATCCCGCGGCGGCGATGATCGCTTCAAGGCCATCCCGCGTGTGAAACTCCATCCCGTCACGGTTCACAATCACCGCACCCGGATACGTCGGTGCCAAGCGCCGGAACTCCGCATCAATCATCTGAAAGCGGGCGACCATGCGCTCGCGCTCTTCATGCGGCCGACGCCGCTGACGGATGTGCTTCTCGATGGTGTCCGTGCTTGAGGTAAGCACGATGGTGCGATCCGGAGACCAGTGCTCACCAATCACTAACACCTCGCGCAGCGCCTCATGCTCCGCCTCAGGATACTCGGCGATATGCGCTTCA
>JBEIUK010000181.1:0-6135 GCA_040374415.1 Gemmatimonadaceae bacterium
GGAGCGGGCGGCCCCCGACGGGCGTCACTACGTCAGCTTTGCGACCTGGACCTGCCCGGTCAATTGCATCGAGCCCGCACGATGCCCCGCCACTCGTGGCCCGCGGGACTGGAGTATGCCCGTGGCCCTCGGCCAGTACGTCGATGGGCTAGTGGGGCAACTCGACGGGGCGTGTATCTTTCCCTGTGAACACCGGACCTTTGGCGTGGGTATGATCGACGCAGCGCGCATCGCGGCGGCGGAGGCTCAGGTCGTTGGTTCGGGGGCGCTGCCGCGCCGCCTCTTGGTGGGGACGGTGTCGCATTGCCACGGAGCCCTTGGCGTGCTCACCATTACCTGATGCTTGCGTCCTGATGGTCTACCTTGGGCTATTGCCCTTCGCCTCCGCTTGCCATGACTGTGTCGTCTGACCTCGAGAATATCGTCATCATTGGTTCCGGGCCTGCTGCGTGGACGGCAGCGGTGTATGCCGCGCGCGCCAACCTGCGCCCGCTCGTTTTTGAAGGCGAACCGGTAGGTACCGAATTGCCGGGCGGCCAGCTGATGCTGACGACCGAAATCGAAAACTTCCCGGGGTTCCCCGAGCCCATCAGCGGCCCGGATCTGATGGACCGGATGAAGGCGCAGGCGGTGCACTATGGCACGCGCGTCGTTTCGGAGCTGGTGAAGCAGGTGGATCTGTCGACGCGCCCGTTCCTGGTGACGCCCAACTACAGCGCCCCGGTGCGCGCGCACACGCTGGTGATCGCGACGGGTGCCGCCGCGAAGTGGATCGGGTTGCCCGATGAACTGCGACTCGCGCAAACCGGCGGCGGCGTATCGGCCTGCGCCGTCTGCGACGGCGCCATCCCGTTCTATCGCAACAAAGTGCTCGGCGTCGTGGGTGGTGGCGACACGGCGATGGAAGAGGCGATGTACCTCACGAAGTTCGCGAGCGAAGTCGTGGTGATTCACCGCCGCGACAGCTTCCGGGCCTCCAAGGTCATGGCGCAGCGGGTGCTCACGCATCCCAAGATTCGGGTCATCTGGAATGCGGCCGTCACCAAGGTGCACGGTGACGACGTGATCACCGGCGTGGAGCTCACCGATACGGTGACGGGCGACACACGTCCGCTCGAGTTGGGTGGGTTGTTTGTCGCGATTGGCCATGCCCCGAACACCCGGTTCCTGAACGGGCAGGTGTCGCTCACGGAATCGGGGTACATCAAGGTGGAGGGCTGGCGTACGGCGACGAATGTCGAGGGCGTCTTTGCGGCCGGCGATGTCATCGATGAGTACTACCGCCAAGCCATCTCCTCGGCGGGCACCGGGTGCATGGCGGCGCTCGAGGCAGAGCGGTGGCTGACGCATCACGGCCTCGCCGATTCGTGACCCCGACGTCAAACCCCGCTGGGCCGACGACGGCGGCGCTGCAGGTGGAGTGCCTTACCGTGGGGCCGTTGGGGGAGAACTGCTATCTGCTGAGTGATCCCGCCGCGGGGGTGGCGGTGCTGGTGGATCCGGGCGATGAGCCTGAGCGGTTGCTGCAGGCCGTGACGGCTACCGGGTGTGCGTTGCAGGCCATCTGGCTCACCCATGCGCACTTCGACCATCTGGGTGCCGTGGCGGCGATCCTGCGGGCCTGTCCAGTGCCGGTCCATATGCATCCGCTGGATGCGCCGCTGTACGCCATGGCGTCGACCAGTGCGGCCCGCTGGGGGATCACCATCGAGGCGCCTCCGGGCCCCACGCAGCCGTTGGCGGAGGGGGGCACGATCGTCTGCGGGGGGCATGCGTTTCAGATCTGGCATCTCCCCGGGCATGCGCCGGGCCATGTGGCCTTCCTTGGCGAGACGCTCTGCATATCGGGTGATCTCCTCTTCGCGGGTTCTATTGGGCGGACGGATCTCCCGCTGTGTGATCCCCAGGCCATGCATCACTCGCTGGGTCGGCTGGCCACGTTGCCACCCCATCTGCAGGTGCTGTGCGGCCACGGCCCGATCACCACGATCGGGCGGGAGCTCGATACCAATCCGTTCCTCCGTGGATTGGCACGCCCGATTGGTGCCTGACCGTGCGCTCCGCTGCTTCCTCCTTTCCGACCCTGTTCATGGCTCACATCGCCTTGCTTCGCCCTCTCCGTTCCGTCGTGACTGTTGTTGGCGCCCTGTGTGTGGCGGGCAGCCTCGCGGCGTGTGATTCGACCACCAGCACGAATCCCCCGCAGAACAGCTATGCGGCGATCAACATCCGTGCCGTGAATGCGCCAAACGGACAGGGGTCGGCCAAGGCCACCGGCGTCATCTTTGACGCATACAACGTCTCCATTCCCGTCAGCGTCCAACAGCGCACCGACCAGTGCCTCTACGCGGGCGTGGATACGTCGACGGCGCTCCCCACGGGGGCGTACAAGGCCGGGTCCGCGATCACGCTGTCGTATGGCACCACGTCGGTGTCGATGCCGTATGACTCCGTGAACTTCCGGTATGCCTCGCCGGCGGCGAGTCCCTTCCGCTATGCGGCGGGCGACGTGGTGCAGGCGACGATCCCCGGAGTGGCGGGTGGTTTCCCGGCCGCCACGATCAGCCTGCGGCTCGCCGAACCGCTCATCCCAGGCGCCATCAAGCTGCCAACGGGGACCGAGCCGATGACCTTTACGTGGAATGCCGCGAGCGATTCGCTCTCGGCGATCATCGTCTCGCTCCGCTATGCGAATCCGATCACCTCGTCCTACGCGAACGAGCAGATTTATTGCGCGTTGAACGATGACGGGCTCTATCAGCTGTCGGGGGCGGCGCTCACGGCGTTCTTCGCCTCACCGGCCGACAAGCGGTCGCTGGTGATGACGCGGTGGCGGACCAATCAGTTGGCCACCAGTGCCACCTCGCTGCTCCACATTTCGTCATCGGTCGATACGACGATTCGCTTTACGCCGTAGTGGAGCGGTGCGGACGGTCAGCTCCCGACGCAGAGACGCTGACGTTGATGCCCTGAGGTTTCACGCCGTCACCGGAGAGCCGGAATGACCACGCGCCGTGAACAGGATCCACTCGGATCGCTGGAGGTCCCGGCCGATGCGTTGTATGGCATTCAGACGGTGCGGGCGATGCACAATTTTGCCATCAGTGGCCTGCGTCCCCTCGAGCCGTTCGTGGTGGCGCAGGTCTGGATCAAGAAGGCGGCCGCCCTGACCCATCGCGACACCGGCCGCCTCGATGCGCGGCGCGCCGATGCCATCATCGCCGCAGCCGATGAGGTGCTCGCGGGACACCATCGCGACCAGTTTGTCGTCGACCCCTATCAGGCGGGGGCCGGGACGTCGCACAACATGAACGTCAATGAGGTGCTCGCGAATCGCGCCAATGAGTTGCTCGGGGGCACGCGCGGTAGCTACACGCCGGTGCATCCGAACGATCATGTGAATCTCGCGCAGAGCACCAACGACACGATCCCCACCAACATTCGCCTCGCCGTGTTGCGGGAACTGCCGGCGCTGCTCGCGGCCATCGAGGGGCTTCGGTCCAGCCTCGCGGAAAAAGGGCAGGCGTTCGACGGGATCGTGAAGGCCGGGCGCACGCATCTGCAAGACGCGATGCCGATCCGGCTCGGGCAGGAGTTCACCGCGTATGCCGGCACTCTCGCGCGCTGCGCTCGTCGGCTCACGGACGCCGCTGCCTACCTGTACGATCTCGGGATCGGCGGATCGGCGGTGGGGACGGGGGTGACCGTCGAACCGGAGTATCCGGAACGCGTCGTGGCGCATCTGCGTACGATCGCAGGAATACCAGCGCTCCGCGTCGGCGCGGATCGCATCCAGCTGATGCAGAGCATGGGCGACGCCGCAGCCTTCTCGGCCGCGCTCCGAGGGCTCGCCACGGAGCTGTCGAAGATCGCGAGCGACCTGCGTCTCCTGACCTCGGGCCCACGCACCGGCTTCGATGAAATCGCCCTGCCGGCGGTGCAGCCGGGGTCGTCGATGATGCCGGGGAAGATCAATCCATCGATCCCGGAGATGGTCAATCAGGTCTGCTTTCAGGTGATGGGGTGCGATACCACCGTGGCCATCAGCGCGGAGCATGGGCAGCTCGAGCTCAACGTCATGATGCCGGTCATCGCGCATAATGTGCTTTTTGCCATGCAGATTCTGACGCAGGCCATCACCACGCTTGATACGCGGTGCGTGGCGGGGATCACCGCGCATCCGGCGATGTGTGCCTACTGGGTGGAACGATCGGCCGCGTTGGCCACGGCGCTGATGCCCCAGATCGGCTATGCGGCCGCGGCGGCGCTCGCCAAGCGGTCGGTCGCTGAGGGGGTGTTGATCCGTGAGTTGGCGGCCCGGGAGCAGCTGCTCCCCCCTGCGGAGCTCGACGCCGTGCTGGATCTCCGGCGAATGACGGAGATCGGCGTCCCGGCAGGTCCGCATGGGGCCTCGGCCGGGGGGTGACGGCTTCCTCGGCCCCCAGGGTCGCCTCGGGGTGCTTGTCTGGGGTGCCCGGAACCCGTAGACTCGAAGGATGCGGATTACGACCTGGGCCGAATACGGCTTGATCTGTGCCTTGCACCTGGCCCGTCGGGCCGGCACGGGCCCGGTGACGGGCCGCGACATCGCGACGAAGGAGCGGCTCCCCGCCGACTACGTCGAGCAGATTCTGCTGCGGATGCGACGGGCCGGGATCGTGCGAAGTACCCGTGGCGCGCGCGGCGGCTACGCGCTCGCGCAGGAGCCGGAGGCGGTCACGGTGCGTGACGTGATCCGCGCGTCGGAGCTCACGACCTTCGACCTGCATTGCGTCTCGCATCCGGTGGATGCCGAACGGTGTGCCGAGGCGGAGAATTGCAGCATTCGTCCCGTGTGGCTGCTGTTGCAGCGTCGGATTGACGAGGTGCTGGAGAGTGTGCGCCTGAGCGATCT
Organism: Gemmatimonadaceae bacterium; assembly: GCA_040374415.1. Lineage (GTDB taxonomy): Bacteria > Gemmatimonadota > Gemmatimonadetes > Gemmatimonadales > Gemmatimonadaceae > Gemmatimonas. The sequence continues at coordinate 4,895 of JBEIUK010000181.1, forward strand.
GTTGGTCGATGAGTCCGCCGTGCGGGACCGGGTGGGGCTTCCACCGCTCGCGCCCCGCGGCGCCCAATTGCCCGTCCTCCAGAGCTGACCCCTATGGCGTGGCTGGCGGAGTGGCGTGGTCAGCGCGCGCATCGCCAGCGGGCGGAGCAGTACGTCCGGTCGCTCCCGGCGCAACCCGAGGCGGCCGAACTGGCGTGGGCCACGGGGCTATGTGGGGAGGCGAGCCGGGCCCGCCGCGAACTGGGCTGGCTGCGCTGGGCCGTCAGTCGGCTGGTGGCGGAACGCGACGCGATGGATGACCGCACCGCCGCCGCGGTGGTGCGGGTGATGGAGCCGCTGGCGTCTGCTGAGGCCGACGCGGCGCCCGGTGATGCCGAGGGGTGGGCAGAGCGCTGGGCACAGTACGCCGCCGCCGCCGGGGAGCGCGGGACCGCCACGCGGCTCCCGGATCGACTGGCTGCGGTGCTGCTGCGGGCCGTCGGCCATCCGGTCGCCCCGTCGCCGGTCGCTGGCCTGTCCGCTGAGTCGTTTGCCCGGGCGCGCGTGGTCGTCGAGCGCTATCGCACCGAGTCGAATGCAGCGCTCCGGGAGGCCTTTGGGACGGTCTCGCTCCCGGAGCATGTGCGGCCGTCCACGCTGCGCGCGTAGGTCCGGTCTCCCTCGGGGGCCTTGCCACCGAAGGGGGCGAAACGCCAAATCGGCCGACTTCGGGGATCGCTGGGGCATAGCCCAGAGATGCACCTGAAGACGACCGACTGGAAACGTACGGTAGTGCCGAAGGCCGGACTCGAACCGGCACGTCCTTGCGGACACTGCGCCCTGAACGCAGCGCGTCTACCAATTCCACCACTCCGGCAGGGAGGGGAAGAATAGACGGGCCACCATTCGGAAGTCAACCGACTACTTTGCATTTCAGCATGGCGACCACGGATTCCGGCAAGACGGCCGACGACGCAATTGAGGTGATCGCGCGCAACAAGCGGGCGCGACACGATTATGAAATCCTCGACACCTGGGAGACGGGGATCGTCCTCACCGGCACCGAGGTGAAGTCGTTGCGCGATGGCCGCGCCAATCTCACGGATGCCTTTGGCATTGTCACCGATGGGGAAGTCTTCCTGCTGAATCTCCACATCGGGCCGTACGGGCAGGGGAACGTCTTTAATCACGAGCCCACCCGGACCAGCAAGCTGCTGCTGCATCGCCGGGAGATCCGTCGGATGATCGGCGCCGTGGAGCGA
>JBEIUK010000030.1:0-18742 GCA_040374415.1 Gemmatimonadaceae bacterium
ATGAAGAAGGGGGCACGTGGGGCAGTCATCTGGTGACCGCCGCGCGCATCACCGACGACGAGCTCGCCGTGATCTCGCGGAGTGGACTGTCCATTCGCGATGGCATCGCGGCGCTGGGCGGTTCCGCCAGCGGTCTGTCTGCGGCGCGTATCCAGCCCGGGAGCGTGCATGGCTATCTCGAACTGCACATCGAGCAGGGGGGCTCGCTCGATAAGGCGCAGATCCCCATCGGGGTGGTGGAAGGGATCGTAGGGCTTCGGCAGTGGGAGGTCACCATTGAGGGCTTCGCGAATCATGCGGGCACGACCCCCATGGATGAACGGCGAGATGCCATGCTCGCGGCGGCCCGATTCACCGAGATGGTGAATCGCGTGGTGCGCGCCCGGAAGGGGCGTCAGGTCGGCACCGTGGGCCGGATGCAGGCCTATCCCGGTGCGCCGAATGTGATTCCCGGCAAAGTTGTGTGCACGCTCGAATTGCGCGACCTCTCAGCAGAGGTCATCACGACGCTGTACGAACAGATTCGGCGCGAGGCCGATCGCATTGCCACGGACTCGGGCACGACCTTCGCCTACGCGCCGCTCACGGTCCATGAGCCGGCTCTCTGCAACGACCAGGTGCGGACACTGATCTCGGCAAGCGCGCAGGCGCAGGGGCTCGCGACGCGGTCGCTCCCGAGCGGTGCGGGTCACGACGCGCAGAACATGGCGCGCGTGGGGCCGATGGGGATGATCTTCATTCCGAGCGTCGGCGGGATCAGCCACTCGCCGAAGGAATTCTCCCGGCCGGAGGACATCACGACCGGTGCGAACGTCCTGCTCGACGCCCTGTTGCGCATGGACGCCACCACTTTTGCTTCTTGAGACCCGCATGAACTTCCTGACGATCGGCGCCTTCTCCGGCGCACTCGGTGTCGCCGCCGGTGCCTTTGGCGCGCATGCGCTGCGGGCCCGCGTGGAACCGCGCATGCTCGAGGTCTTCGAGACCGGCGCACGCTACCAGATGTACCATGCGCTGGCGCTGATCGCGGTGGGGCTGGTGGCCGCACGGGCCGCGTCCAATCTCACCACCGCCGCCGGCTGGCTGTTTGTCGCGGGGACGGTGCTCTTCAGCGGCTCGCTCTATGCCATGACGCTGACGGGGGTGCGCGCACTGGGCGCCATCACCCCCATCGGTGGCGTCTGCTTTATTGCCGGCTGGTGCTGCCTGGCGCTCAGCGCGCGTGGGGCAATGCAGCCCTGAGTTCCGGGAGACGCGCCAGCCGCTCACCGGCGGCGTGCAGCGTCTCATCGCGCTTCGCAAAGTGGAATCGGATGTAATCGTGCACCGGTTCCCGGAAGAAGCTCGAGCCAGCGACCCCGGCGACGCCAACGGTCTTCACAAACCAGTCGGAGGCCTCGTTGTCGTTGGCGAAGCCCAGTGACGAGATGTCCACCATCACGTAGTACGCGCCCTGCGGTTCGGTGAACGGCAGGCCGGTGCGACGCAGATGCCCAAGGAACAGATCGCGCTGCCGCGCATAAAACGCGCGCAGCTCCGTGTAGTAGCTGTCGGGGAACTCCAGCGCCGTGACGGCCGCCTCCTGCAAAGGGGCCGCCGCGCCGATGGTCAGGAAGTCATGCACCTTGCGCGCCGCCGCCATCACCTCGGCCGGTCCCTGCACATAGCCCAAGCGCCAGCCGGTGATGGAGTAGGTCTTGGAGAGCGAGTTGCAGACAATGGTCCGCTCGAAGGCCCCGGGGAGCGCGTGCATGTACGTGTGTTCATGCGGCGCGAAGACCATGTGCTCGTACGGCTCGTCGGTGATGATGTAGGCGTCGTACTTCTGCGCCATCGCCAGGATCATCTCGAGCTCGAAGCGCGTGAACACCTTGCCGGTGGGGTTCCCCGGATTGCAGAGCACCAGCGCCTTGGCGCCCTGCGCGAAGGCGCGCTCGAGCTCTTCCGGATCGAAGGCAAAGTGTGGCGGGCGCAGTGGCACCCAGATCGCTTCGGCGCCGGACAGAATCGTGTCGGCGTAGTAATTCTCGTAGTACGGCGAGAAGATGATGACCTTATCGCCCGGATTCGTGACCGACATCAGCGCGACCATCATCGCTTCGGTGCTCCCGCAGACCACGACGAGATTCTCGTCAGGATCAATGGGCACGCCGCCAAAGCGCGTGATCTTGTTGGCGAGCGCCTCGCGGAAATTCCGCGCCCCGTAGGTAATCGCGTACTGGTGGTGCGGGCTGTGCGCGGTCCGCGCCAACGCATCGAGCAGCGGGGCGGGCGGCGCGAAGTCCGGCATCCCCTGGGCGAGGTTGATGGCGTGGTGCGTGGTGGCCAGGCGGGTGGTGGCCCGGATGACCGATTCCTTGATGGGATGCAGGCGCGACGACGTGGTTGGCATGGCGGCGAATATGCGAGGCAAACACGATCGTGGCTACCATCCAGCGACCGAAGCGGCGATTGTTCCTCGTCATGGCCATGACCTCACCTTCTGCCCTGCAGTTGCTCACGATCGCCGCCATCAGCGCAGTGGGTGGCGCGGTGAATGCCATCGCCGGCGGCGGCACGCTGCTCACCTTCCCCACCCTGCTCGGACTCGGTGTGCCGGCCGTCTCGGCCAACGCCACCAGCACCGTCGCGCTCTGGCCTGGGTCACTCGCGAGTCTGATGGGGTATCGCCGAGAGCTGGCGGGGATCGAGCGGTGGGCACTGCATTTGGCGGTACCGAGCATTCTCGGGGGGCTGGCCGGGGCCTGGCTGCTGGTGGTGACGCCGGAAGCACGCTTTCGCGCGATTGTGCCCTGGCTGGTCTTTGGGGCGACGGTGCTCTTCGCGGCGCAGGGGCCTTTTCTGCGCTGGCTCCGCGGGCGCACCTCGGCGGAGCCCAACGCGGTCATTGAGCGTGCCCTCCATCCGTCGATGGCCATGCTCGCCTCGCAATTCTTCGTGGGGATTTACGGAGGCTACTTCGGCGCCGGCGCGGGGATCGTCATGCTCGGGGTGTTCCGGCTGATGGGGCTCACCAACATCCACCAGATGAATGGGCTCAAGAACATCAATGGGCTCTGTTTCAATGGCGTGGCAGCGGCCTCCTTTGCCGTGATGGGGCTGGTGAATTGGCCGATCGCCGCCGTGATGGCGCTCGGCTCAAGCGCCGGCGGGCACACCATGTCGCGCTTGGCGCAGCGGGTGCCGCAGGCGTGGGTGCGCCACGCCGTGACCGTCATTGGGCTGGCCAGCGCCGTCTGGCTCTTTTTCAGCCGGTAATCCTGTGATCGCCGCCGTCCATCCCTTGTTTTTTGATGGCGCGCAAGTATCTTAGTGATAAGAATATTAAAACTCACACAAACGAGCCGATGACTGAAAGCGCCACGACGACCGCCCCGCTGACCGTACACGCGGCAGCCCACGCCCGCCGGTCCGTCCGCCAGTACGCCCCTGAGCCAATCCCCCGGGAGGCGCTGCAGCAGATCCTCGAGACGCTCGCGTTGGCCCCGTCGGCGTTCAACGTGCAGCCGTGGCGGGTGGTGGTCGTGGAAGAACCGGCGCTCAAGACCCAACTCGCCGCCGTGGCCTACAACCAGCGGCAGGTCACCTCGGCCCCCACCGTGCTGGTCTTCTACACCGACATGGCCGACGTCATGGCCACCGTCTCGGAGGTCGTGCATCCTGGGATGCCGGCCGACCAGCAGGCCAACATGCAGGCCATGATCCTCAAGTCACTCTCGGCGATGAACGACCATGACCGCGCCGGATGGGGGGCGGTCCAGGGGAATATCGGCCTGGGTTTCCTACTCCTCGCCGCCGCCGGGTTGGGCTATCAGACCTCCGCGATGGCCGGCTTCCAGCCCGAGGGGGTCAAGCAGCTCCTTGGCCTCCCCGCCTCCGCGCATGTGAATGCGCTGGTCGCGATCGGCACCGGTACGGAGCCGGGGTTCCCGCATCACCGGCATCCGGTCGCGCGCTTCACAACGTTCCGGTAGCGCTCAGGGCTGTTTGCGGGACAGCTGCCGGTAGTATTCCTCGACGAGGGCGCGATACGCGGCAGGGACGGTCGCCCTCGCGCCGACGACGGGAACGCCGTCGGTGCCCATGCCGGTGGCCCGCAGCAGGGCGAACTCGAAGTCTTTGAGTTTCGCGAGCAGCTGCCCTTGCAGCTGAGCGAGTGCCGTCGGGTCGTTGACGGGCGGATCGCCGTCGAGCTGCCGCATCGTGGCGATCGCCCGATCGAGATCACTCGTGTCGAACCCCTGCGCTGCCGCCTCCGCCCGCAACGATTCGGCCTCCGTCTGCCGCATCCGGAATGCGCGCGCCACCTGTGCCGGATTCGACGGGTCCATGCGTCCACCTCCCCGCGGTGGACGCCCGTTGTTCCCGCTGGTGCCGCTGGTACCGTTGGTACCGTTGGTACCGTTGGTGCCGTTGGCGCCGTTGGTGCCGTTGGTGCCGTTGGTGCCGTTGGTGCCCATCTGCCCCACCCCGTTCACGAGCGCGCGCGTGCGCTCCAGCGTCCGTTCCGCGCGACGCGACGCCGGCTCCTGCTCGAGGGATCCGGTGGCCGATTGCATCCGGTCGGCCACCTCGCGGAGATTCTCGCGGATCTGGGATTCGAAGGCGCGCGTGTACTCCTCAGAGCCACCACGGGCGACCTGCTTGGAGAATTCAATCTTATCCGGAAGCCGAGTGTCGCGAATGAGATCGGCCGCCTCCCCGAGCTTGCTCGCCGCCTTGGGCTGATCACGGCGCGCGTCGCGAGCCAGGCGATCCGCGTCACGTTCGAGCGTTGACAGATCTCGGCTCAACGCGTCTTTGCGCTGCGACAGCTGCCTGAGCTGCTCGGCGCGCTCGGTCCCCGCCGTTCCCTGCGCACGTTGCACGCCATCAGCAATCGCAGACTGCCGGCTTTCGAGTTCGCGGGCCCGCTCGGCCAGCTGTTGCATCTCGCGCGAGGAGGATTGGGCACGTTGCCCCTCGAGATTCCGCGTGGCGCGATTGAGTTCGTTGAGCGCGGCGTTCCCCTGTGCCGGTGAGCCGTTGGCCGCCCGACGCATGGCATCGGCCGCCTGTTGCAGCTGCTGCGCGGCCGCCGACAGCTCGGGATTGCTGGTCTCACGGGCCAGCCGTTCGAGCCGTCGCGCTTCCTCTTCGGCCTGACGGGCCATCTCGCGTTGCTGGCCGCTGCTGCTCGAACGCTGGCTGCCGGCCGACCCAGTAGACGACCCGTTGGGGGAGCCGCCAGCAGAGCCGCTGGACGAACCACCAGCGGAACCGCCACCCTGCGCTGAGCGGCCGCCCGCACTCCCGCCAGTCGCTGAGGCACCACCCTCCTGAGCCAACCGCTGCCGCATGGTCTCGGCCATCTGCTGCAGGCGCGCATTCTCCTGCTGCTGGCGCTGCGCCAGACGACGGAGCCGGTCGAGCGATGCATCGACCGCCTCTTGCGCACTGCCACCACTCGCTTGCTGCTGGACGGTCTCGTACTGGTTGCGCTGCTTGTCGGTCTGCAGCTCGAACAGATCCGCGAGATCCTCGGCGCGCTGCTGGCCACCGCCACCACCACCACCACCGCCGCCGCCGCCACCACCCATCTGTACCTGCACATCGCGATAGAGCGCCTCGGCGCGCTGCAGCCGCTGCAGCGCCCGTTGCTCGGCAGGGAGCGCGTCGCGACCCCGCTGGCGCCCCAGCTGCTCTTCGGCCGCCTGCAACTCGGTGACGGCCTTCGTGAGCTCCTCACGGATCTTGGCAAAAGTCGTATCGCGCGCCGCCACACCGCGCTCCGCCAGACGCTGCGCCAGCTGTGCCACATCTGCCTTCAGTTTCCCTTCCGCGATCGCCAGCGTGGTGAGATCCTCGCGACGCTGACGATCGGTGGCTGCCGTGCTGTCGCGCGTCGCGTTGAAAGTGCCGGCAACCACCTCCTTCTGCCGCGCAAGGAATCCATCGGGGGAATCCGGCTGCTGCCCCTGACCGCCGCCTCCGCCCGCGGACTGACGGGTATCCGACTGCTTGTAGTCCTTGGCGAAGGGACGGATCTCGAGGAAGTAGACATCGCTCGTCCCCGTCTGTCCGGCACCGTCCTGCGCCGTGGCGTAGTACGCCACGAGATCGCCGGGCTGCAACCGCAGTTCTTCGAGGAAAAGCGTGTACGCCCCCTGCACATCTCGCGGCTGCGTGGGCGCCCGGTCGGTGAGTGGGACCGTGATCTCCTCCCCGCCATTTACGCGATAGTGCAGCGCCAGGCGCGTCACGCCGAGATCATCGCTGGCACGCACCGCCATGCTGACTTCCTCGGTGTTCGTCACCTTTTCGTCGCGTCCCGGTTCGGCGATGCGCACGACGGGCGGACGGTCCGGGATCGCATCCACGACATACTCGACCTGACCGGCCACAGTGGTGCCGTCATGGGCGAGCAGATCGATATGGTAGAAGCCGCTGCGGCGCACCCGGAAATTGCCCACGACCACGCTATCCGACTCAGGCACCATGGGCAGGCGCGTCCCGTCGTCAAAGCGAAGCGTCCCTCCCTGCACGGGACGGGTCACCCGCGCGCGTACCGACACGGTGGTGCCCACCACGGCGGCAACGTCGCCGCCATCGTCCTGCGTCTCGTTGGGCAGACCACTGTACGCCGGAAAGCGCAGGACCAGCGATACCAGTGATACCGCCGGCACGTCGAGGATCGTGAGCTGGTACACCGGTGAGCGCAGCGCGCCGGCCTCCACGTAGTACGCGGTTGGAACGACCAGATCAAACAGACGACCACGGAAGCGTGTGCTATCCGCATCGGGCGCCATAGGGATCCGTTGCCACGCCTCGGCGCTGTCGGCGCGGAAGACCAGCACGGCCCCCTCAGCCGCGAAACCCACCAACGCCGCATGAATTTCAATGGCGCCGCCACGTGGTACGGCCGCGTGGCCCGGCGCAATGGCCACCGCCCGCACCGGTGTCGCCGCCTGTGCCGTCCCGATGGGTACGAACAACAGACGCGCCCCATCGCGTACCCATGCGGGGCCCAGCAGCAGCGCCAGGGCCGCGACCGCGCTCACTGAGACGATGCCGCGGGTGGCGCGCTGCATCCGCGTCCGCTCGAGCGGTGCCCCGTTCGTGAGCGGGGCGATGCGCTGCGTGGCGTGCCGCATGACCCGATCCGAGAGCGACGGTGATGGACGGGACTCCGGCGCCAGATGCGCTTCCTCCACGGCGGCCAACAGCGCCTGCCGCAGCGCGGGCATGCGCTCCTCGACGTACAGCGCGAACCGTTCGTCGGTGCTGCGTCGGCGCAATGGCCACACCACACCGCGGAGGATCGCCGCCCCCAGAATCAGATAGCCGGCACCGCGCGCCACGAGCGGACCCGACGCATGCTCCCGAAAGACGGCCAGCAGCGTCACCGCAGCCCCAACAGCGAGACAGCACGCCACGCCCAGCCACACCAGCGCTTCCAGCACCAGACGCTGACGCCATTGCCGCCGCAGCTGCGCGAGGGTGGAGAGCAAGAGTTGATCAGGACGCATCAGCGTTCCTCCGAAGCAAGGCGAGCAGCAGGCCCCATCGGATCAACACCCGACTGGGGAGCCGCATCGAGGCGTGGCACGAGGGCGCGACGGGCTCGGCCGCGCCGACCGGTCGTCGCAAGCACGGTTTCAAAGAGCACCATGACCACCGCGGCCATCAACAGCAGCCGCCAGAGACTCTGGCGGCGCTCTCGGCCCTCAGGCGTCGTATCCTCGGTGGTGGGCCGCAGGCTATCCGGCGTGGCCGGCGTGGCCGGCGTTGACACGCCCACCACAAGCTCCTCAACGGGCATCGGCGTAAGATCGGATTCCTCGGCCGCCACATTGACCGCGACAGACGCCGCGGGTTCCCCCGACGCGCGCTCCTGATATACGGTGTACACGCCGGCATCGGGGAGCGCGACCGCGCGTCCGGCGGAGTCCGCGCGCGGTCGCAGCAGCTGGCCACCGGGCGTCCGCACCACCGGCTCGCGGATCGTCGACGGCATGGCCCATGCGCTTCCCGTTGGTCGCCAGAGGGGCGCCTCGTCGCGCCCCGACGCATGACGCACCAGTTGCCGGACAAACGGCAGGAAGGTGGGTTGACGCGGAAAATCCCCACCGCGCGTATCCAGTGGCAGCACAACGGCCAGGATACGCCCCGCCCCCACTCGCTGCTCCAGCAGCGCCGGCATGCCATCATCGAAGCGCGCCAGCACGTCGGCCCCCGCGGCGGCGTCCACACGCGCGTAACGCCATAGGCGGATTGCACGCAGCGCGTCTGGCGTCTCCCTAAATGGCGCCAGCAGTGGATGTTCGAACCGCAGGTCGCGCAGCGCACCGCCACCGTCGGCGAGGCGATCGGCGAGACCCTGCGGGCGATACGGGAGCGACGACGCCGAGCGGGACCCGCTGGTGGCCAGCGCGGGGCCCACCGCCACCACGATCCCACCGCCGTTCGTCAGCCACGTGGACAGTACCGAATTCAGCACCGGGGCCGTATCCCAATACCAGAGCACCGAACTGCGGTCGAGCGATGTGGCCGTTGCAGGGGCGGTCGCCATGCGCTCCAACGAAATCACCGGCGCGTCACCAATGGCCAAGGCGCGTTCCAGGTACAGCGTCTCGCCTCCCGTGGGTGCAATGAAGGCCACGCGCAGCGCATCATCGCGTTGCACCACCGCCACCATGGCATCGTCGGCCGGCAGCGCATCGGCTGGCAGCGACACGCGGAGCGTCGCCGCCGCCTCGGGTACCGGCACCGGGGCAAAGGTGATCACGGTTTCACCGTTCGCGGCCAGCGTCATCGTGCGGCTGCCCGCGTCGCGACCATTCACGGTAAGCGCCGCCTGCACCGTCCGCGGCGATGGCAGGGCATGGCTGCGAATGCGGGCCTTCACGGCCAGTAACGCACGATCGTTTGGTCGAACGCGCATGGCCTCCACACTGACCACCGCGCTGTTCACCCACTGGGGCGCTCCCACCGTTACGCCACGGACCATCACGCCCGGTGGCATTTCCACGTCGGTGCGCCCCGCGAAACCACTCCGTTGCAGATCCGAGATCACCACGATCTCTGCGGCCGCGAAAGGCGCATCCAAGAGCACCTGTCGTGCGGCACGCAACGCGGGCGCGAGTCGCGTGCCACGCGGCTGCGGTGCGAGCCGCCGTAGCGCACCCAGAACGGCCGCCTTCTCAGTCGACAGCCGCTGCACCAGCTCGGCCTCGTCATCGTACGCCACCAACGCGACACGATCTCCCGACTCGAGGCGCTGCACGATCGCCGTCGCAGAGTCCACCGCCCGCCGCCAGACCCCGGCGTACCCCATGCTCATCGAGCGGTCCAGCAGGATCACCACCGCTCGCGTCCGGCTGTCCCCCGCGACGGCGAACCGTCCGGTGAACACCGGGCGCGCGAAGGCCAGCACGACCAGCATCAGCAGCAGCAACCGGACCAGCAGCAAGGGCCAGTCACTGATCCGCTGCCGGCGCTCCGTGCGAATCGGCAGCGTCGCGAGAAACATCAGGCTCGGGAAGCGCAGCGGTCGATTGCGGTCCTTGCGACGCAAGTGGAACACCACGGGAATGCTCAGCGCCCCAAGGGCCGCCAGCACCGCAGGTACGAGGAAGCCCAGCCCCATCAGCGGACTCGGCTCCGGCTGAGGCGTGCATCCAGATAGGCATGCAGTGCATGATCCAGCGGTTCACTGGTCACGAGACGGACATAATCCGCACCGGCTGCCGACAAGCGCTGCTGCAACGCCGCCGTATGGGCCTCGACCGCCTGCTGATACCGGGCACGGAGCGCCGCGGGAGTGAGCGGCAACAGCTGTCCAGTTTCCGCATCTTCGAGGGTCAGGTCGCCGTCGCCCGGTAAATCGCGTTCCGCCGGATCCATGACATGAAAGACGATGACATCATGCCGACGGACCCGCAGCGCATCCACCGCGCGTCCGATGGCGTCCGGCTGGTCATAGCAATCGGTCACCAGGACCACGATGCCGGCGCGACTGCTCAGCACCCCCACGTTCCCGATGCTCTCGACCAACTGACTGCCACCACCCGGCATCGTCGTGGCCAGCGCCTGCAGCAGCCGCTGCAGATGGCGCACGCTGGGTGGGATCACCTCCTGCAAGGTCTCCGTGAAGGTGGCCAGCCCAACGCGATCGCCCTGTCCCTGCGATAGCCAGGCCAGCGCAGCGACGAGCATCCGCCCATACGCAAACTTTGTGACCGCGCCGCTGCCAAAGTCCATCGACGCCGAACTGTCGAGGGCAAACACGACGCCGGCATTGGTGTCGGCCTCGTATTCCTTGATGTAAAAGCGATTGGTGCGCCCATAGACGCGCCAATCAATCCGCCGCAGGTCGTCCCCCGGCTGGTAGGAGCGATGCTCAGCGAAATCGAGCGACGCCCCTTTGCGCAGCGAGCGGTGCTGCCCATGCAGAAATCCCGTGACGACCGTGCGCGCCACCAGCGACAGGTCGCCGATGCGCGCCAGCAGCGCGGGATCCAGAAAGGCAGCGGGGGCGGTCACCATGACAATGATCCGGTCAGAGGGCCGAACGGGGGACGGCGACGTGCTCCAACAGCCGGGCCACCAGCGCGTCGGCCGTGATCTTTTCCGACTGCGCCTGAAAGTTCACGAGCACCCGATGCCGCAACACCGGGCGGGCGAGGGCGCGCACGTCATCAAAGCTGGCGCTCGCGCGTCCCTGCAACAGCGCGCGGGCCTTGGCCCCCAGCACCAGCGCCTGCGCCGCCCGCACCGATGCGCCATAGCTCACCCATTGCGTCACCCACGCCGGCGCCGACGGCCCCGGACGTGTGGCGCGGACCAGCGCCACGGCATAGCGCACCACCGCATCAGCAATCGGCAGGCGCCGGACGACGCGCTGATACGCCAGGATCTCCGCCTTGGTGACCGTGGGCACCACCGCCTGTGGCGCCAGCGTCGTCGTCGCTTTGACCACGGCGATCTCGTCGTCTTCCGGCAGATAGTCGAGCATCACCTCCAGCATGAAGCGATCGAGCTGCGCCTCCGGAAGCGGGTAGGTCCCCTCGAGTTCGATCGGGTTCTGCGTGGCGAAGACGAAAAACGGCTGATCGAGATCGTAGGTCCGCCCCTGCACCGTCACGCGCCGCTCCTGCATCGCCTCCAGCAGGGCCGCCTGCGTCTTCGGTGGCGTGCGGTTGATCTCGTCAGCCAGGAGCACGTTGCCAAAGACGGGCCCGGGGAGAAACTGCAAGCGCCGATGGCCGGTCTCCGGATCATCCTGAATGACGTCGGTGCCGGTGACATCGCTCGGCATGAGATCCGGAGTGAACTGAATCCGCGAGAACTTCAGATCGAGCGCGCGGGCCAGCGTCGAGATGAGCAGCGTCTTGGCAAGTCCAGGCACCCCGACGAGCAGACAATTCCCGCCGGCGAAGAGCGCGATCAGCGCCTGCTCCACCACCGTCTCCTGTCCGACAATCACCTTACGGATTTCGCTGGACAGCCGCTGTCCGGCCTCCTGCAGGCGATCCGCCAGCTCGCCCTCGCTCAACTGCTCCAGATCAATACCCGATGCGGTCACACGAAACCTCGCGGTATGAGAAAGAAGGGGTCATCGCCGAGTGAGCGCATAGATGACGTAATTCACGCCGATCTTGTACGCGTCATTGGACAGATCAATCGGAAACATCCCCGTGTCAGAGAACTCCCAGTATTCGGAGATGTCGTTGTTGTAATCCGCAATCGCGAGCAGCCGCTTGCTTGGATCATTGTCCTCGAACCAGCCATACCACGAGGAGGCGCCGCCGTAGTACGGATGCTGGTAATTCAGCGACGTGATCCGGTAGAACGCGTCAAAAATCGGATGACTCACCGTCATCTGCACCGGACGCAGCTTCGGAAAGACCTTCGTCATCTGCGCCGTCAGGTTGAGCCAGTCACGCGGTGTGAAATCATCGAAGATGAGGAAACCACCCTTGAGCAGATAATTGCGCAGCCCGACCACCTCACTGTCCGTTGGACGCCAGGATCCCGGCTCGGCCATGAGCGCAATCGGAAATTTCCCCAGCTGCGGATCATCCAGGGCGAGGATATTGCTGACCTGCGTGCGCGTCCGCGTGGTGGACAGCTCGCTGATGATCTTCATGAAATGCCGTTCCCCACGCGGATAATCGTGGGTCCACGGCGGTGCCCCCCGGAACATGGAGCCGGACAGATCGCCGCCACCATACCGGATCCGGACCCACGTCAGACGCCCGTCATAGGGCACATTTGGCTCGTACTGCAATGGACGTCCGCGACCGCCCCCACGCTGCGCGTCGACCGCACGGGGGGTGACCGCCACCACCAGCCATAGCGCCATCACCGTCGCCCACCGGGCTCGTGACCAGCTCGTCATTCCCCACCTCCACGGCGCAGCTCCAGCAGCAACAACTGCGCCTGTTCAAAGCTTGGAGCCTCCTCGAGCAGCTGCAGCAGCTCCTGGCGCGCCTCGGCGACGGCGCCAGCGCCAGCCAAGGCCCGGGCTAATTCATATCGCGCGTCCAGCAAATCGGCGGGCCGGTTCGCCACCACCGCCCGACGCGCCCGCACCGCTCGCGGCCAGTCACCATGCGCCGCAGCCAGCACGGCCAACCGCCGAAGCACCGTGATATCGTACGGCCACATCCACACCAAACGTTCCAGTGCGGCGATCGCCCCGCTACGGTCACCACGGGCCTCGCGAAGCGCCGCGTCCAGCAGATTCGCGTCCCATGCGGTCTCGTTACGACCGATGACAACCGACAGGAATCGCAGCGCTGCCGTGGTATCATGGGCCGTGAGCGCCAGCCGGGCCAGATGCCACGCCGGCCCATCATCGCCGGCATACTCCGGCATCAGCTGATCCGCCTGCTGCAGCAGACGCCGTGCTGAATCTGGACGCGAGGCCTCCAGCGCCAACGCCTCACGCATCAGCACAACGAACGGGCCACCGTCTGCCACCCCACGTGCAGGCACATTCGCGAGATCCGCGGCGAAGCGCTGCCGCACCCACGTATCGAACTGGGTATCCACCTGCGCCAGCGAGAGCCCCAGCACTCGCTGCACGACCTCCGCGGTGGTGCGCCCATCACGATACGCCACCAGCATCGCGGGCAGAGCCCGCGCACCTTTCGTCTGCTCCACCCACTCACAGAACAGCGAGGCCTGGATATAGCTGTTCTGCGTCTCCTCAGGCGTGCGGGGGCGCAGGAAGCCGTCATTGAGCCCACTGACAGGTTGGACCATGCCGGTGCGCATCGCGGTGAGCCAGCCCGGGGAAACCCGCGCCCCCCAGCCAGGAATCGCACGCCGCTCCTCCAGCACCGAAAGCCCCTCGGAGAACCAGCGAGGGACCCGATGAGACGACGCGCCCAACGTGAAGGCGTGCGTCAGTTCGTGCCAACTGGTACTCCCCCAGTTGAAGGTGCCACGGTCGCGCGCGCTCGGCGCATCAAGCGCCAGGAAGCTGCCGAAGCTCACCCCGAGCGCACCCAAGCCCGTGAGCCCCAACGTGCGCACCGAGAAATCAGCGTGCTGACGAAAGAACTCCAACCGCACCGGCGTGGGCGGCGCATAGCCATAGCGGAGCTGCAGAGTGTCGAAGGCCTGCTCCAGCATTGGCAACAGATACACGGCGAGGAGCGGCGCTTCCTCCTTGGGGGCGACCAGCTCGAAGCGGCCCTGCCGGATGGTCTGGAAGCCGTCCATTTTATCGAGCAGGTCGAGCGCATTCTTATGCCAGAGATTGAATGGATCGAGCGCGAAGGCCCGCTCCAGCGCACGTCGTCCGGCCTGCAGTTGTGCGGTGCGTAATTGATTCGTGCCGAGGACACCGAGCGCGCGGGCATTGAGCGAATCATAGGCGACGGCCTGCTCGGCGAGTCGGACCGCATCGGCATAGCGCCGCTGACGCACCGTGGCTTCTGCCAGCTCGGTAAAGAAGGCGGTGGGTCGTGGCTGCATCGCGCTGCTGGCACGGAGGGCCCGCCGGTACAGTGCGGAATCCCCCGCCGCGAGGGCGGTGGCTCCCAGCACCGACCAGGCTTCGAGCGCCTGCGAATCGGCGACCACGGCTTGCAACGCATAATGACGCGCGGAGTCGAGTGCTTCACTCTCGAGGAAGAGGCGCGCGGCAAAGGCCAGTGACGGGACATGGCGCGGCTGCGCCGCCAGCGCCCGACGCACCGTCTGCAATGCGGTGGGCTTGCCTTCGAAATCCTCCACCCGGGCCAGCCCCAGCAGGGCATCGGTTTCTGTCGGGTGTGTCGCGAGGATCCGCTCATAGCTCACCCGGGCATCGGGTGCGTTGTACTTGTCGAGGAAGAGATCACCGGCCCGTCGCTGGCCCTCCACATTGGTGGAGTCGAGGGCGGTGGCCCGATCAAACGCCCGCAATGCCGCCCGCACCGTATTGGCATCGCCCGGCGGCAACAGCAGATATGCGCGCCCCGCGAGGATGTGATCGCGACTGGAGAGCACAACCGCGCGCTCACTGCTGCGCTCATACGCCGCAATGATCCGCTGCGCCAGCGCGCTCGCCGTGGCCCGGTCTCCCTGTGTCATTGCCCGCTCGGCCGCCACAGTCGCGCTGTCCCATGCGGCGGTCACTGCCGGCGCCGGACGTTGCGCCCATGCGGCGACCGGCATGCTGCAACAGACGGCCATGAGCCAGAGCGCACCACTCAGCCCCATCCCGGGGGGCAATGAACGGCCCCTCATCGGCCACCACCTGCGGCTTTGATCGCGGCCGTCTTTTCGGCGATCGACAGCAGCAGCCGCTCGAGCTCCGCAGCATAGGTCGCTGCATCCATGCTCGCTTTTTGTGTACGCAGCGCGGCCACGCGCGACTCCAGCGCTTGCCGCTCCGCCATCAGTGCGGCTACGGCGGCATTGGGCGCGGTCGCCTGCCGACCCAGTGTAATCCGTCCCGCCACCACCGAATCACTCAGCACGGCGTGTTCGGTGAGCAGGCGATTGCTGCGCTCATAGCTGCGCGCCACTTCAGTGCGCGCCAAGCGAAAGGCCTCCAACACGGACACCCGTCCGTCCTTGTCCGCGTCCGCCGCATCGCTCACCACCGCCTCAGTAAAGCGCTGCAGGAACTCGCTGTCATTTCGCTCCATCGCCGTGCGCGTGGCGCTCACGACCACGCGCCCCGCGCCGACGAGCACCGGAACAAAATCCCCGCTGCCAGTGGCCGCGTTCACGAACACCACCTGCTGCCGCGCGAAGGGCGCAAGCCACGCGGCATACTCCTGGGCCGTGGCATCCGGTCCCGGCAGATTCACTTTCGATTGCGCCCCTTCCCCGCTGCCATGCCCCATCAGCACCACCAGCAGGAGATCACCCGGCTGGACCTGTCGGGAGAGCTGGACAAAGGCATACCCCACCTGCTCCCTGGTGGAGCGCCCGGTGTAGCCCGCCGTGCGGACCGAATCCTCCCCAAGCACGATGAGGCTGGAGTCGCGCACACCCCACCGCTGTGTCGCCGCGGTGCCGAGGGCGCGCGCCGCACTGTCAAAACGGGCGCGGAACTCCGGTGCACCAGAGAGCCCCGCCACCGCGAGCAGATGCGTCCGCTGCCCTTGCATCGTGCTCGGCATCCCGCACAGGAGGCCGATCAGCAGGCCGCCGACCAACGGCATGAAGCCGCCGGCACAGATCCCACCACGCCACGATCTCGTCATGCGAGCCCCCGCCACCGTCGGTACCCCCACTCCGCACTGAGCAACAGGAGGAGCAGCAGCAGCACCGCTGGCATGTCCCAGAGGTCTTTGGCTTCACGGACCGTGACACCCGCGTTGGTAAAGACCGCGTCGGTGGCAATCTGCCCCGCGTCCTCCAGCGGATAGTAGCGCCCGCCCGTGGCCGAGGCGATCCGCTGCAGCAGTGCCTGCTGCAGCTCCGCAGGTGCGACATCCGCACCACCGTCGTCCACCAGCAGCGTCCCGAGCGCTGACTGTGCGGGCTCCCGCCCGCGCTGCGCCACAGCCTCAATGGTGTAGCGGCCCGTATCCGTCGGTGTCAGACGCGCCGTGTAGCTGCCATCGTTGCGCAGGGACCACTCCAGCGGCATGGTCGTGGTCTTCCCGGACGGCGCGGTGAGCGTGACGGTGACCGTCGCGTCGTTGACATCAGCATAGAGCGGGGTGCGGACCTGTGCACGTAGCGTCACCGGCTCGCCTGGCGCCACGCGATTCGGCTCCGCCGAAATCATCAGGGGGGCCGGCGCCTCGTCGACCAGCCAGCGCGACAGCTGCCGCCAGAAGGTCTGATGCGTGACATCCTCCACCGGAACGGAGGCATCCATGCGCCACAGCCACGAATCCTGCACCGCGAACAGTGCACTCAGTCCTCGGCCATAGCGTTGCCACGTCAGCATCGGCACCTCACGCCCATCGTCGGTGCGCCCCGTCAGCAACACGGCAGCACCAGGGCGTAGCGTTCCCAGCGTGTTTACGGTGGTAAGTGGCGGCAGCGAATCCCATCGACGCAGCGAGCCGGCCAGCGTTTCGCGCAGTTGCAGCGCCGGATGCGTCTCACCCTCACGTGTCGGGCGGAGCTGTACGGCCAGCGCTGGCCCTTCCACGTTCTCCTTGCCCGCCCCAATCGTGAGTGGCAGGACGTCGGCTAACGGCGTGCCGGCATACCCGCCTTCGGCGAGAGCCGCGCGACCGCCGAGCGCGAGCAGGCCCCCCCCTCGCACATTGACGAAATCCGCCAGCATGCGCAGCTGATCAGTGGTGAAGACGCCGGCCTCAACACTGCCGAGAATAATCCCACGATACTGAAACAGCTCCTCGCGTGCCGTGGGAAATCCGCCGAGTAATTCGAGACTGTCACGGACCCCGAGACGGAGATATTTGCGCTCGGCGCTGCGCATCAGGCCGACAATCTGCACCGCGGTATCGCCGGCCATCGCACGGCGCAGGAAGGGAAATTCCGGGCGCGGCTCCCCTTCCACGTACAGGATGCGCGCGGGTCCGCTGCGGACCTCGAGGCTGGTGTGGACCGCGTTGTTCTCCGTGACCATTTCGTCGGGATCCGGTCGCACGCGCACGGCGAGGCGATGTGCGCCAGGCGGCAACGGTGGGACCCGCAGACGGACGGTAACGAGGTCACCGCGTGCGGGCGCAGCGACCTCCTCTCGGGCCACGACCTGACCATCCGCCTCGACGGTGACCGGGACCGTGCCGGTGCGGGCGCCGCGGATCCGGACATCGGCCTCCAGGAAGGCACTCGCGCCCTGCAGCAGCTGTCGTGGTGCCTGCACCCGCTCGACGGCAAGGTCGCGGGGGAAGCGCGCCGTGCCGACCCCCACGGTGTAGACCGGTACGCGGGCGGCCCGCACCGCGAGGAGGGCATCGTCGAGGTCACCGCCGGCATTGTCGGCCCCGTCAGAGACCAGCACGACGCCCGCCAGCGGTTGGCCGTGGAGTTCGTCGCGCACCCCCGAGAGGGCCTGCGCGAGGTCGGAGCGCGTGCCGCTGGCGGTCAGCGTATCGAGGCGGGCAATAGGTGACGCGGTCGCGGCGAAGCGAAAGCGCCGGAGGGCAAAACGGGCACCGAGGGCGCGCACGAGCGCCGTGGAATCGGCGAAGTGCTGTTGGACGGCGCGCAGCCGTGAGGCGGCGCCTGCTTGCCGACCCGATGGCGTCCCCGGCCGGCTGGCCGATGGATCGCTGACATCCCGGATGCGCATGCTACGCGAGTCGTCGATCAGGAGCGCCAGGACATTGCGCTGCGGCACCGCCGTGGCCAACACGAGACCGGGGCGGAGCAGGCAGGCGAGCAGCAGCAGCAACACGGCACTCCGGCCAATCGCCAGCACGGCGCGATCCCGGCGCGGTACGGTACGCAGGCGCGCGTGGAGGACCACCAGCCCCGTCAGGCCGACCCCCGCCATCATGGCGAGCAGCACCGGCGACAGGACCGGCGCCAGCACCCATTCCCCCTGAGCGAAGGCCCGGGGGGGATACTTGAACAGCCAGGTGAGGGCGGCGTCGAGCCAGGAACCCACGAAATCTCAGAGCAGACGGAGGGAGGCACCACGCACGGTCATCGCCGCCGCAGCCCCGTGGCGCCACGGTTCGGCCGGCGCGCCGCTGGTGCAACAACGCGCGATCCGGGCCCACCGCTGAGAATGTGCCCGGCGGACAGGGTGCTCACAAGCAGCCCCCCGAGGCGTCGCCGGTCGCCGCGACGCCGGTCGCCGCGTCGCCCCGCGCCACCGCACGCTATCTTACCGCGGCTCATGCCTCCCCTCCTCCACGTCGTCGCGTCGATGCCTGATGTGTGGTCCCGCCGGTCGCT
Organism: Gemmatimonadaceae bacterium; assembly: GCA_040374415.1. Taxonomy (GTDB): domain Bacteria; phylum Gemmatimonadota; class Gemmatimonadetes; order Gemmatimonadales; family Gemmatimonadaceae; genus Gemmatimonas. The sequence goes on from JBEIUK010000030.1 coordinate 18,319, forward strand.
ACGTTGGCGCGCCCGGCGCAACGTCGCCTTGCTCGCCGCCTTGCCGATCGCCCTGCTGGCACTCCCCGCCGACGCGGCGCGTATGCAAGCCCAGCCCGCCCCGTCCACGCCGACCCCAGCACGTCCCACGCCGGCCGCCGCCTCGGTGGTGCGGGCCGGTCGACTCACCGCACCGATCCGTCTCGATGGCCGCCTCGATGAGCCAGTCTGGGCCACCGCGGATTCCATTGGCGGGCTCACGGAGATTGAGCCCGTCATGGGGCGCACCCCCGTGGCCCGCACCGTGATCAAGATTCTCGCCGACGGTGACCGGCTGGTGATTGGTGTGCGCGCGGACGATCCGGAACCGGCCGGCATCGTGGCCTTCGCACGCGAGCGCGATGCCTCGCTCACGAATGAAGATCACATCAAGCTCGTCTTCGAC
>JBEIUK010000235.1:0-4407 GCA_040374415.1 Gemmatimonadaceae bacterium
ATGCCGGCGATCGGGGCCGCCCAGTAGATCCAATGCGCGGTCCACAGGTTGGCCGCCACCGCAGGCCCCAGTGAGCGGGCCGGGTTGAAGCTGCCGCCGGTCAGTGGCCCAGTCAGCAGCGCTCCCACGGTGACGGTCGCGCCAATCACCAAGGCCGGGAGCGCCGGCCATCGGGTTGGGCGGCTGGTGATCAGGAGAATGACCGCCATCAGCACCGCAGAATAGCCGGCCTCAATCATCACGGCCTGCCAGAGCGGCACGGTCGGTACGGTCGCCCCCATGGAACTGTCGGGTCCCCACAGGAGCCACAGCGTACCGGACGCCATCATCGCGCCGGCGCACTGCGCGAGCAGATACGGCACCACGTCACGCCCCGGGTGCCGCCGCAGGGTCCAGAGCGCCACCGTCACCGCGGGGTTGATGTGGGCCCCGCTGATCGGCCCGAGCAGCAGGATCACCACCGTCACGACGCCACCGAAGGCGAGCGAGATCCCGATCGGCCCAAACGCCTGCGAGCGCGCCGCAACCAGAATCGACCCGGTCCCCACCAGCACGAGCAGCGCCGAGCCCAGCCATTCGGCGCAATACGGACGCCACGACAATGGGCGCGGCTCCGACGCAGACGCCTCCGTCACACGGCGTCCGTCGTAAGGTTGGGGGCGGTGTCCGAGGCGCCGCCGGTCCGGAGGAACCAGCCGAAGGCGTCCGGCAATCCGGCGGCCCGCAGCGCCGCGACGGTGGCGTCAACATCATAGGGCACTCGGCAGTGCTCCACGTGGATGTCACCCTCGCCGGCCGTGAGCCGCACATACCCCGCGCGCCAGTCACCGTCTTTGGGGCGCCCCACACTCCCCGTATTCACGAAGTGGATCCCATCCACCACGCGATGCCACGGTTTGTGCGTGTGCCCAAACGCCAGCACGTCCCCCGCGTTCAGCCCCACCATTGCCGCCATCTTGCGGCAGAAATCGTCCGAGCGATCCGCCGTGAAATACACCGTGTTGAGTGTGGGCGTCCCATGCACGAGCACCACGCGCGGCCCCGCACGATGCCCGCCCTGCGGACGCAGATCGAGCGAGAAGGGGAGCGCGGCCAGCCGTTGCCGGGTGACTGGCGTGACCGCCCCCAACGTGTAGGCATAGCTCTGATGCGCGAGCGCTTCTTGCGCGGGATGTTCCGAACGACAGCCACAGTGCGGCGCTGCGGCGGCGACTGTGGAATCATAATTGCCAGCAATGCCGGCGATCTGTCGCGCGTGCAGCAGCGCGACCACCTCGTTCGGGTACGGGGCGTACCCCACCAGGTCGCCGAGATGATAGATCGCGTCGACATCGCCACGGGCGTCGATGTCCGACAGCACCGCTGTCAAAGCCGGCAGATTCGCGTGAATATCGGAGATCAGGGCGTAGTGCATGATGCGTATACCGTAAACAGGTCAGGTCGCGCGTCCATGTTTCGCCAGCTCCTCCAGATCCCCCTTATCGTACGGGATCGGGTACTCAACCGGTTCACCAAAGACGTCTTTGATGATGTCCTCGAACCACCAATTGGCCAGCCCCGCCCGGACGTCCACCGGAACGCGCCGCAACAGCCGCTCACCGGTGTGCAACGCCCAGTCCCCCACGGCGTAGTGGAACCAGCGCATCGTCATTGGCGGTCCGATGCCTACACGAGCACAAGCCTCCGCCCCGATAAGGCGATGCGCATACATCTCGGCGATGCGCCGATACAGATGCTGGAACAGCCGGCGCGGGCCCGAGGCATCCGATTCATAGGTGGTGCGGCCTCGGCCATCCGAAAAACGTCCGGCCAAAAAGCGCGCGATCATGCGCATGTGGGCTGTGGTCAGTCCGACACCATCCGGATTCGCCGTTCGGGACCGCTCGAACCACCCGGCAGAATAGTCCGTGGCCCCGACATAATGGCGTTTCGCAAACGCCTGGTAGAACACTTCGGCTTCGGCCACGCTCTGCGGGAGGCAATCCGCATCGTCGGGCAGGCCCGGCGCCCGGACGCCCTTCAGGTGCGCGTACACGCGCCAGACGTAGTAGTAGTCCTCTTCTTGGCGCGGGGTGAGCACCACACCGAGGGTGCGGAGCCCCTGAATCACCAACAGCGAAAAGGCCATGGTCACACCAATGAGATCCTCAGCATTGATGGGCACCCCATACTGTGCGCGATACGCGTCGTAACCGGGCGCCGGCATCGCCGCCTGCGCCACATTCACGCGCACTCCGGCATGCAGCATGCGCATTTCCTGCGTCGCCAGAATCCCCATCCCGTTTCGCTCAAACGATCCCGGTCGGGTGACGGTCTTCAGGAGCTGTAGCGTTCCCGCCAATCGATGGAAGGGCAGCTTGGTAAGCTCCCCGGACATGTTGAGCACTTTGGTCATCCCCGGTGCAGCGTACCCTTCCGGCAGGCTCTTGCAGAGGAGGACGAGAATGCACGCGACCGTATGCTTGGCAAACACTGCTTGGCCGCGAATGAGGCGGTCTCGATCCACCCACTCGGGAAGGTCTGGCGCGAGGCAACTCGGGCAACGCTCGTAGGTGTGCGCGAAGAACTTCTGGAGGACCTCGGGAGCGTCGTCGGGGAGTTGGCCCCCGTTGTTGCGCATAAACCCCAACGAGCGGCGCAAGGTGGCTTGCGATACGCCATCCGCCTTTAACGCCGCAACGGCGGCCTCGGCCACCGGATCCCCCTGCTGTCGCAGCGCGTCGAGGAATGCCGGATCTGACCACTTCGGATCGATCGCGGGTGCGGCGGCAGCGGACCCTGTGGGCGCAAACGATTGCATCGGTAGTCCGGTATTGAGTGGCTCGTGTGGTCTGGACTGAGCGTCCTAGTGTGCCATTGGTGCAACTCATTCGTCTGTGTGACATGGTGGCGTAATACCGACCGTTTCGCTAGAGTCTTCTTCCGTTCGTGACGCGACGCCGCGCCATGGACGACATCGCCTTCTCCCGCAGGCACACTGATGGCTCCCGGATCGATTGCCCATTATTCCTTGCTCTCACCACTCGGTGCTGGGGGCATGGGGGAAGTGTTTCTCGCGCGCGACGAACGATTAGGACGCGACGTCGCCATCAAGTTGCTCCCGCGCGATGCCGCATCAGCGCCCCAGGCGATTGAACGCTTCCGGCGCGAAGCCCGCGCGGCCTCTGCGATCAGTCATCCCAACATCATTACGGTCTTTGATGTGGGTGAAGTCGATGGCATCTGGTACTTGGCGATGGAACTGGTGCGTGGGCGCACCCTCGCGGAGGACCGGGGCACGCCGTGGCCCATCGCGCAGGCGGCCGATGTCCTGGCCCAAGGCGCGACGGCGCTCGCCGCGGCGCATGAAGCGGGGATCGTGCATCGCGACATCAAGCCGGCCAATATCATGGTGCGGCACGATGGGTACGTGAAGGTCCTCGATTTCGGTATTGCGCGGCTCGCCAATACAGAGCGCCACGATGCGGCCCCGCTGACTGAACCGGGGAAGGTGATTGGTACCCTCACCTACCTCTCGCCCGAGCAGGCCACCGGCGAGAGTGTCGAGGCCCCGTCGGAGGTCTTCTCCCTCGGGATCCTTGCCTACGAATTGTTCACCGGGGCGCACCCGTTCAAGGCGCCAACGTCGATGGCCACCTTCACGGCCATTCTGACGCGCGATCCAGTACCGGCGGCGGAGTTGCGGGCGGAGTTGCCGGAGTCCGTGCAGGCGCTGCTCGCCGCCATGCTCGATAAAGAGCCCGCGCGCCGGCCCAGCACCGCGGACGTGGCCGCCACCCTGCGCAGCGTGACCGCTGGCGCGGCACGGACCCCGCTCGTGACCGGAGCGCGACCCGTCGGCCCCGCGGCCGGCTCGGCGCAGGCCACCGCGGCCACGACCGTTCTTGCCAGCGTCGCCGCCGTACCCGCCGCCCCATCCGCCCCGCGCCATCATGGGATCGTCGTGGGCCGGGCGCAGGATCTGGCGATGCTGCAAACGGCCTATGTCGACGTACTGCAGGGCAGTGGATTGGTCGTGTCGGTACGCCTCTAGCAGATGCCTAGCAAATAACTTTGATTGATTGTTAGGAAGGGCTATAATTTCTTCTTTTAAGTCGCATATTTGGTAAAATTGATTTATTTTCATCTCGTTAGGGGGCTTATTTAAGATGCCTTCTAGCGTTCGTTTATCCCACAAATTTAAAATATGATTCTTCTTGCTACCAAGTATGTTTGGTAATAGACCTAAGTTTCCTCGATCAATCACTACTTTTTGTCTGTTAGCAATAGTAGCAGGTTTAGCAATAGGAGCAGTAGAAGTAGTAGAAGTAGTAACAGGAGGAGAAGTAGCAGTAGTAGCAGTAGTAGAAGTAGCAGAAGCAGTAACAGGAGGAGAAGTAGCAGTAGTTTTAGCAGCAGGTTTAACAG
>JBEIUK010000107.1:0-9528 GCA_040374415.1 Gemmatimonadaceae bacterium
CATGCTGTTGGGACGCGTCCCCGAGGGCGCGTCGGTCGGCATGGCGGTGCCGGCTTCACAGGAGCGGCTCAAGCGCGAGATGGCCGCGCTCTTGGAATTCCTGTCAACGCAGGCACCGGTGGTCTTGCTGCTCGATGACATTCATTGGGCCGACGAATCGACCGTGGATCTGTTGGCGTATCTCACCACGCGCTTCGATCGGATGCGCCTGCTGGTCCTCGTGACCGGACGTGACTCCGATATGCGTGCGGCGAAGCATCCGTATCTCAAGGTGCAGCAGGATCTGCACGCCCGCGGTCTGGAGCGTACGGTGACGGTTGGGCGATTGAGCGCCGACGACGTTTCGGAGTATCTGCGACGCACCTATCCTGGGCACGCCTTCCCGGCGGAGTTGGCGCGGGCGGTGCATACCCGCAGCGGGGGCAATCCGCTCTTCGTCGCGGAGGTCATTCGCTGGCTCAACACCCTCGGCGTGATCGCGGAGCGGAACGGACGCTGGAGCCTCGATCGCCCCGTGGCCGACATCAGCGACGAGTTGCCGTCGACGGTGCGCAGCATGATCGAGCGCAAGCTTGCGCAGGTGGGGGATGACGACCGGCGGTTGCTGGGGGCAGCCGCGGTACAGGGCGCGGCGTTTGATAGTGCGACCGTCGCCGCTATGCTCAAAGCCGACGCAGCGGATATTGAAGAGCAGCTGATTGTGCTGGAGAAAGTCTACGGCTTTCTGACGAGCACCGGGGACATCACATTCCCGGATGGCACGATGGCGGTGGCGTACCGCTTTGCGCATGCGCTCTTCCAGAACGTGTTGGCGTCATCCGTGGCCCCCAGTCGCCGGGCGGCATGGAGCGCAGCGGCAGCGGATGTGCTGGAGGAACGCTACGGCACCGCCGCCGCCGAGATTGCCGGTACCTTGGCCTTGTTGCGTGCGACGGGACGGCAGCCCGCCCGGGCGGCGCAGTGGTATATCGCGGCCGCGCAGCGGGCCATCGGGACCTTCGCCTATGTCGAAGCCGAGCGGCTTGCCGCGCGCGGGTTGGAGCAGGTGGCGCTGCTGAACGATCCCGCGGTGCGGGTGGGGCTCGAGTTGCCGCTTCGCCTGGTAGCCGGGGCCACCAGTCTCGTGCGCCGCGGCTTTGCCGCGCCGGAGACCGCCGAAAACATGGCGCAGGCCAGCGCCATGTGTCTAGCCATCGGGGAGACCCCATCGCTCATGCCGGCGCTCTGGGTGCTCGTCCTGTACAGCATCGCACATGGCAGCCTTGAGGATGCGGCCGTGTTGTGCCATCAGATGCAACAGATTGGCGAGGCCAGCGAGGCGCCGGCGCTCAGGGCCTGCGGCCGCATGGTGTTTATCGGCTACAACGTGCACCGCGGACAGCTGGCGGCGGCGCAGGACGCGCATGATGCCGTGGCGGCCGTGATGAACGACCCGGTGCGTGCCGCGCTGCGCGCCACCTTTCAGCCAGATCCGATGCTCACGGGGCATTCCGAGTACATCCGGTTACTGTGGCTGACCAACCGGTTCGCCGAGGCCCAGCAGGAACGTCGGCACCTGGAGCAGTTGGTGGCCGCTAGTGGCGATCCGCAGGGGCGCGCATTCGTCGCGCTCTTCGCGGCTGAACTGGACATCATGCAGGGGCGGTACGCTGAGGCGATTGATGCGGCGGCCGCCGGCATTGGCTTGTGCGAAGAGCACGGGATCGCCTCCGAGCGGCTCTGGTGCACGTTCTATTTGGGCATGGCGCAGGCGGCACAGGGGAATCCAGCCGCTGGTGTCCCGCTGATGCGGGCGGCGCTGGGGCCACTCCACGCCATCGAGGCGTACGTCGGCGTGCCGTTCTTCCAGGCGGCGCTGGCGGAGGCGGAGCTGGCGCTCGGGCATGTCATCGAGGCGCAGCAGGAAGTCGAGTGTGGGCTCGCGTTGGCCGCGCAGACCGGGGAGCATGTCTGGGACGCCGAATTGTGGCGCGTCCAGGCGAAGATTCTCCGGCGGGCCCCGGGTGCCCGCGCCGATGGGCTGACGTCGTCGGAAGCGCGCGTGCGGGCTCGTCAGGCGGTGGCGGCGTCCGGTGCGCTGGCCTTGGGGGCACGTCTCGACGCCGACGAGAAGACGGCAGGATAACGCCGGCGGAGCGGGAGCGTGCTCACTGGCAGCAGCAGCCGGTGGAACCACTGCTCGCGGTGAAGGGCGCGCAGGACGCGCATCGGTCCGAGTAGGCGGAGCGCCGTCCGGATGAACCGGTAGCGGCCGCCACCGGCGAGTTCCCAGAGCCACCGGTTGATGACGCCGACGCGGAGGGCCGGCGAGAAACGGGCGTCCGCCGCGCGCGGGTAGACGGTGCCCGCGAGAATCGACTGCGCCGCCAACACGCCGGAGCGCACCGCCATCCGGATGCCAAAGCCCCAGAGGAAGTCCTGTAGCCCCGCCGCTTCCCCAACGCGGCGTGCCGCACCATCCAGCCACTGTCCGCGGGCTTGCACATGGCCAAGACCCCCGACGGTCCGGGGATTGCGGACGGTGATGCCCCGTTGATCAATGAGCCGTTCGCGGGTCCGTCGGAAGCAGTCGTGAATGGTGGGGAAATCCCGAAAGAGCATGGTGCAGCAGCAACCGTACCCATTGGTGATGAGCAGGTACGCATAGCCGCCGGGGGCCACGTCGTCGTTGAGCAGGGCGACCGCCATGTCCGGGGCGTCGGTCTCGAAGACGATGCCTGTATCGATGGCGAAGGGGGCGCGTCCGCGCGGTCCCGTGGCCTCGATGTCCGCGGTGCCGTCCGGGCACGGCGTGTTATAGTGGATGGTGACGCCGAGCGCCTGCGCCTGCGCACAGAGTGCACGGTCCAGTGATCCTGGCACGTCACCGCGTTTGACGAGGTAGAAGGCCGGTGCCGGGAAGGTGAAGACGTCGTCCTGGTCCCCGTCGGTCTGGATGCCGCGGGTGCAGGGGGCGGCATAGAAGTCCGTGGCGATCCCCAGCGCGCGAAACTCTTCGAGGGCATCAGCGCCCGGCGACCAGTTCTCCAGTCCCTGCAGGTCCCCACCGAACCGCGCACCACACACGGCCCGCCGCTCGAAGATTTCCACCGGCACCCCGGCCCGTGCCAGGACAATCGCGGCGGCCAGCCCTGAGGGACCAGCACCGGCTATACGAATGGGTCGGGACATGGGGGCCAATGATAGGAGAGCTGTGACCAACACACCGAAGCCGCACCGCGCAGCAGGCGCCCCAGTGCCTCCATGGGAGAGTGTGCGCGCCAGGGTCTGGTGACGCAAGGGCGGGGCGATCCGTGCGTGTCTGTTGACGGCCCGCGCACCGGTGGTTCACTTTCGAGCACTGCGGGGCATCCCGAGCGCCCCGCTCTCCTTTTTGCGCAGGGACCGTGCATGCGGCGATTGGTGGGAACGTGGGCGAGGACCCTTGGGCTGGGTGTCCTCCTGGGAGTGGCAGCGTGCGGTGACTCCACCGCGCCGCCCGCCGTCGGATCGGTGAGCGTGGTCCCGAACAGCATCGGCCCGATTGCCCCCGGGGCGACCGCGACCGCCTCCGCCGATGTGCGTGATGCGAGCGGGCAGGCGCTGACGGGGCGGACCGTGACCTGGAGCTCGTCGAGCCCCAGCGTCGCGACGGTGTCGTCGTCCGGGGTGATCACCGGCGTCGCTGAAGGGTCGGCCACCGTGACCGCCTCGGTCGAGGGCAAGAGCGGCAGTGCCGCCGTTGCGGTGCGCGTACCGCCGGCGCTGGTACTCCTGACGCCCGCGAGCACCGGGCTCTTGGTCGGCGCCACACAAACGTTGACGCTGACGGTGAAGGATGCGAACGGCGCGACACTGGCCGGACGTACGGCCACCTGGTCGAGCTCGAATCCTGCGATTGCCTCCGTGAATGCCGCGGGCCAGGTCACCGGGGTGGCTATGGGCCAGGCCATCATCACGGCCACGGTGGACGGGCAAAGTGGCACGGCGCTCGTTACCGTCACCCCGACGGCCACCGTCACGATCGCGCCATCCCCCTTTACCGTCTTTCAGGGGGGCACGCGGACGCTGACCGCCACGCCGCGCGATGCGGCCGGGAACCCTGTGACGGGGCGGACGGTGGTCTGGACCAGTGCCACGCCATCGATCGCCACGGTGAACGCCATTGGCGTCGTGACCGGGGTTGCTTCCGGGACCGCCACCATCGTGGCGACGATCGATGGCGTACAAGGCACCGCCACCGGTACGGTGATTACGGCGCCGGTGAACACGGTGACGCTGTCACCGGCGGTGGCCTCGTTCGTCCAAGGGAGCACCCAACCGCTGATCGCCACGCTGCGCGATGCGGATGGCACCGCGCTTACCGGCCGCACCATCACCTGGAGCTCCAGCAACACCGCCGTGGCGACCGTGAATGGCAATGGGGTGGTCACGGGCGTCGCGGCCGGCACGGTGACCATCACCGCCACGTCGGAAGGCAAGAGTGGCACCGCCGCGCTCACGGTGCGCGCCCTCGATCTCGAACCGGCGCTGGTCGTGACCTCCACCACCGCCGGCGACACCACCCAGCGGGTGATCGTCCTGGCCGGGCAGACGACCACCGCGCAGCCCGCGCTCATTGTGCGCAACAATACGGGGGGCACGCTGGCCGCGTCCTCGGTCCGTTGGACGGTGCGCGATTCGTCACGGGCCACCGTCTCCGCGACCGGCGTCATTACCGGGCTGCGCCCGGGACGCACCTTCGTGGTGGCGCAATCGGCGACGAACAGCGTGATTGGCGATTCGGTGCTGGTGTATATCCCGGCGAACAGCACCGGCGCACTCCTCCGCACCGCGTCGCCCTCCTATCGCATTGTGGCGACCGACACCTTCTCCATCGTCGTGCAGGTGGAGATGCGCGACGGCAAAGCGCTCTCGGCGGCCGACTTCGAAATCTCCTGGCCGGGTGCGGCGGCGTATCCGTACAACCCATTCACCGTGACCTCCGTGACCTCGCTGCGTGCCGGTGTTGTCCTCTCGGTCAATGGCGACTACACGGAGACGGCGCGCGTCACGTGGGCCTCCACCACACCGGTCAGCGGCACGGTGGCGCTCGTGCGACTCAATTGCAAGGTCGCGCAGCGCGGGGTCCCGAATCAAATCGTCCTGACGTTGAATCAACTGGTCGCCAGCGATTTCTCGAACATCACGGCGGCGGCCAACACGTTTAACCCGATCGTGATCGTCCCATGATGATTCCCTTCTTGCGACGTCTGCTGGCGGCGCGGCGCCCCGTCGCGGGCGCGCTGGCGCTGCTGGCGACCGCAGCCTGCCGACCGGGCGCGGACCTGCTGAGCACGCCGCGCCCGGCGGGCTCCACGGTCGCGCTTCGCCTCGATGCGGCCCGCGGTGACACCGCCCTGCTCGCGGTGCATCTGCAAACCGCTCCCGCCATCACGGTCAGCAGCATGACTGCCGAAGTCACGATGCCGGCGGGGTGGACCTTCATCGCCTGCACGGCGGGACAGGGCTCCCCGCTGATGGCCTGCAAGGCGACCGATCAGGTCGTGCGTCTGGCGGCCGCGTGGGTGTCCGGCACCCGGACCGGCGATCTGCTCACCTTGCAACTCGTCCGCGCACGTGCCACCGCGGGGACCGACTTCACGCTGGCCGTCAGTGAGATGCATGATGCCATCGGCCGATCGCTCGCCGATTCCGTGTCGGTGCGCCGCGAGGTAACGCCATGACCACGCCGATGCAGTGGCCGTTGATCGCCACGATGCTCCTGGGCATGGGCACCCTTGCCGCCTGTCACACGGGCGCGCCGGTGCTTGCCCGTCTGACCCCTGCTGCGGCGGATGTCTCGCGTGGGGCCCCGGTGGACGTTCTGGTGGAAGGGCGCGGCTTCGCCACGCGCAACACCGTGCAGGTCGGGCCGCTCACGTTGACGGACATTCCGCGACAGAGCACGCGCGCGCTGCGCTTCACCCTCCCGGCAGTGGAAACCCCACGCGCCGGGGTCGAAGCCCCACCGGCAGCGCTCGCCTCCGGGAGCTATCCGGTGACGGTCGCTACGCGCGCTGGCACGTCGAATGCGTTGCCGTTGCAGGTAACGGGGGTGGCGCGATGATCCGGCAACCCGCGATGGTCCGATCGGTGGCCGCCGTCCTCACGCTGCTCGCCTCCGTGGCGTCCGCTCAGGGGCGCCCCGTGGTCCGCGAAGAGGACAGTGACGCGCGTCGTAAGGCGCTAATCCAAATGTGGGATGCCGTGCCTGGCTCCGAGGAGCCCCGCTCCGGTGCGACCTTCAGTGCGTGGCTCCGCACGCAGCCGTCCGCGACCCGCGCGGCGGCGATGGCGATCACTGTCCCCAGTGTCGGAGTGTGGACGTCCATCGGACCGCTCGGCTTCTACGGCGACAACGGCTTCTTTGGCTCGTTGCCGCAACTCGATGCGGGACGGGTGCCGACGGTCGCATTCCACCCGACCGACCGCAACACGATTTTTGTCGGCACTGCGGCCGGTGGCGTCTGGAAGAGCACCAATGAAGGCGCCTCGTGGGTCCCGCTCACCGATACGCAGTGCTCGCAGGTCATCGGCAGTGTGGCCGTGGATCCGGTGAATCCCAATATCGTGTACGCCGGGACGGGGGAGTTCTACGAATCCACCGCCGGGTGCGGCGTGTTGCGGAGCACCGACGGCGGAACCACCTGGAGCAACATCGCCGCGGAACCGTTTGTCAGCAGTGCCCCGGTCTTTTTCACCGTGATCATTGACCGGGCCACGGCCGGGTCGGCGACCAGCACCACACTGCTCGCGGCCACCAACCGCGGCGTCTATCGCTCGGTCAACTCCGGCGTGACGTGGACGCTCACGACGCCGGCGCTCACCTTCAACGACGTTGTGCAGCATCCGACGAACCCCAATATCGTCTATGCCATGCGCATGGGCGTGACCGGGAGCGCCACGGGACCGGGACTCTGGAAGTCATTGGATAAGGGCGCCACCTGGACGACGGTCTCCGCCATGACGGCGGATTCCGTGGGACGCATGGAGATGGCCGTCTCCGCAGCTCGTCCGGGATCGGTCTGGATTGTGGCCTCCACGACGAGCCGCACCTTCGGCGGTCTCTATCGCTGGGATGATTCCACGGCCACGCGCACGACGCTCGCGGCGAGTGGCGTGACGGCGCCTCCAGCGGTGACCAACCGCAACAACTTCGGCGCCCAGGGCGATTACAATCTCATGATTGCCGTCGATCCCACGAACGCCAGTCGGATCTATCTCGGTGGCGTGCGTGCGTATCGCTCGGTGGATGGCGGGAGCAGCTTCCGCGAAATCGCCCCCAACATTCATTGTGACTGGCACGTGGTCGTGGTCGATCCCAACGATCCCACGCGCATTCTCGCGGGGAGCGATGGCGGTCTGTTCCTGTCCCGCGATGGCGCGGAAACGTTCAATGCCATCAATGCCGGCCTCGCCACGTCGCTGCACTACCCGGGGCTGTCGGTGCATCCAACGGATCCCAGCGGCGTGCTGACGGGGATGCAGGACAACGGCACCATCATTGCGCGCAACGGGATGACGCAGTGGAACGGCATTTGGGGCGGCGACGGCGGGTATACCGCGATCAACCCCACGGCTCCCGACATCTACTACGTGTCGAGCCAGAACGGGAACATGGTCCGCATCAATGCCACGGCCGGGACCGCCTCGGGCGCCACCACCGGCATTGATGCGGCGGAGCGTCGCGCCTTTATCGCGCCGTTCATCATCGATCCGTCGCGCCCCAACCGGCTCTACTTTGGCGGCACGAAAGTGTATCGCACCGACAATGAAGCGTCACGTTGGACGGCGATCTCCAGTGACCTCACGAAGGGATCGCCGGCGTACATCACGGCGTTGGCTGTAGCGCCGTCCGATTCAGCGACCCTGTTGGTCGGCACCAGTGACGGGAACGTGCGCTATTCCCGCGATTACGGCCTGACCTGGGCCTCGCCGAGTACCGCCTTGCCGGTGCGCTCGGTGGGGGACTTCGCCATCAATCCGACGGATGCCAACAAGGCGGTCGTCACCTTCACGAGCAGTGGCACCGGGCACGTGTATCTCACCACTGATGGCGGCTACACCTGGACGAATATCACGGGCTCGCTCCCGGATGTGACCACGCAGGCCTCCGCGTGGGGGCCCAATGGGAAGCTGTTCATCGGCAACATGTACGGCGTGTACGAAACGTCCGATCTGGGCGTCACCTGGACGCGGGCCAGTGGCCTGCCGTGGATTCGCGTCACCGATCTCGTGTACAACAGTCGGACCAATCGATTGGTGGCGGCAACCTATGGGCGCGGGATCTGGGCATTCGATTTCTCTACGGCCGCCGCCGTCAAGCGGGGGGATGTGAACGGAGACGGCGCGGTGAACGCCGCTGACGCGTTGCTTATTCAGCAAGCGTTGGTGGGGATGCAGGTGCTTCCCACGGCGCAGATTTTCCCGGCCGGTGATGCCAACTGCGATGGGAAGCTCGATGTGCTGGACGCCATCACGGTCCTGCGGTATGCCGTGAATGACGGACTGGCCGGGGTCTGCGTCGGCACGACGCGGTGAGCCACCGGCATGACGGCGTCGCGACGCGCGGCGCCGTGCGGGAGGCGTTCAAACGGATCGCGGCCGATGCGCGGCTCAGCAGCCTCTTGCTGCTGGCCGCCACCGCGGTGGCGCTAATCTGGGCTAATAGCCCGTTCGGTGCCTCGTACGCGGCGCTCTGGGAGACGCCGTTCACCATCGGACCGCATGGCCATGCCCTGACGTTGTCGGTGCATGCCTGGATCAATGACGCGCTCATGGCGCTGTTTTTTCTCCAGGTGGGGCTCGAAATTGAGCGCGAGCTGCTGGTCGGTTCGCTCCGCAGTGCGCGCGCTGCGGCGCTGCCGATCGCGGCGGCCATCGGCGGGATGGTGGTACCGGCCCTGTGTTATCTGCTCATGGCGGGGCAGACCCCCCATGCGCATGGCTGGGGCGTGCCGATGGCGACAGACATTGCCTTTGCCATCGGCCTGCTTGGCCTGCTGGCCCCCGGGCTACCGCCGGCCGTTCGGGCGTTCCTCGTGGCCCTGGCGATCGTGGATGATCTGGGGGCGATTCTGGTCATCGCCTTTGCCTATGGCGCACCACCGGATTGGCATGCGCTCGGTGGCGCGGCGGGGTGTCTGGCCGTGCTGGTGCTCTTGCGGGTGGCCAAGGTGCATCAGGTCACGGCGTACGTGCTCGCCGCGATTCCGCTCTGGGTGTTCCTGCATGAGGGCGGCATTCATCCGTCGCTGGCGGGCGTCTGCCTCGCCTTTGCGATCCCCACCACGTCGCGACGCCCTGATGAACCGACCCCATCAGAGCGCACCGAACATGCGTTGCACAGCTGGGTCACGGTGGGGATCCTGCCGCTCTTTGCCCTAGCCAACGCCGGCGTGGTGCTGGGGGATGCCTTCTCGCCAACCGCACCGCTCCCCGTGCTCAGCGGGATTGTACTCGGCCTCGTAGTGGGGAAGCCCGTCGGGATCGTTGCCGCCTCGTGGC
>JBEIUK010000085.1:0-11583 GCA_040374415.1 Gemmatimonadaceae bacterium
GGCAGCGCCCCCGCGGGCAGCGCCCCCGCCGATACGGCCCGCCACCATACCTACCTGTTCGCCATCGACGATCAGGTCGTGATCGATGCCGCCGTCAACGGGAACGCCGCTCGTTTTCTCAACCATTCCTGCGCCCCGAACTGCGATGCCGTCATCGACGACGGGCGCATCTGGATCGAGACGGTCCATGACATCGAGCCCGGTGAGGAGCTGGTGTATGACTACGCCTTCATTCTCCCCGAACGGCACACCCCGGCGGCCAAACGCCGCTACCCCTGCCATTGCGGGGCCATCACCTGCCGCGGGACGATTCTGGCCCGGAAGCGCTGACGCGCCGCCCATCCCGCCTACCAGGCGCGCCAGCGAATCCAACCCGTTCTCCGTATCTTTACGGAGCGACGGTCGTGGACCGTCCGGTTCACCTACGTGGAGGCTGTATGCGGTCGTGGTCCCTTGCCATTGGCATCGTCGCGCTGAGCGCGGGACTGGGGTGTGCCCAGTCGAAGTCGGAAACCCCCTCGACGGCGCCCCGTCCGGCCCAACTCGAAGGCGGCCGGGAAGGCCGTCCCCCCGAAGGTGCCCCGCGCCCCGCGGGTCAGCCCGGCGCCCCGCGCCGCGTCCCGCAGCCCCCCAACTGGGAAAAGCAGGATTCGGTCCGGAAAGCCTCCATCGCCGAGATCCTGAAGTCCGTGGAAGGGCGCGAGAATGAGCCCGCCGGCCAGGTCTTCAAAAATGTGAAGTACAACCGCGACATGCCGGTGAAGCAGTTCCTCACCATGATGGACGAGCAGTACGGCCGAGGCCTCGGCAATGTCTGCACCGGGTGCCATGCCAACACGAACGTCGGCGGCGTGGTGACCGTGGACTACGCCAGCGACAAGCCGAAGAACAAGCAGATCGCGCGGCTGATGGAGAAGATGCAGCAGTCCATCAATAAGGATCTCGCCAAGAATCACGGCCTCGACGAGGACTATCCGAAGGCCACCTGCGTGATGTGTCACCGCGGCACGTCGCACATGCCGAATACCATGAAGCAGCCGAAGAACTCTGATCCGCCACCGCCGACGCGGCAGCGCGGCTAAGGCTGCAGGCGTGATGTACACAGGGGACCGGCGCCATTGGCACCGGTCCCCTGTTGTTTCTACCGCACCACCAATTCAGTCGGCGGTGATCACCACCTGCCGCACCGCGTTGTTGCCATACCCCAACCGGTTCCAGTGAATCTGATCCGGCTGCGTGGCCCCGGTGGCGTCGGTCGCGCGACTCCGCAGCACAAAGCGTCCCGCCCGCGGCAGCGTCACCGCACAGCTCCACGGGGTCCAAGCATGCGCCGATGCCGCCGCTCCCAGCGTGGCCTCGCGCCAGTCGTTCCCGCCATCGAGACCCACCTCCACGCGCGTGATCGCCCCATCCCCCGACCAGGCCCAGCCGGTCACGGTCACCGCTCGCGATGTCGCCGCCCCGTCCGCGGGTGACACGATCACCGACTTTACACGCATCCGCTGCACCGCGGTCACCGATGCGCCATCGTCGTAGACATAGCGCTGCCGCTGGAAATAGCCGGTGAAGGGCGCAGTGAGCACCGTGATCCGCGTCACCCACTTCACGCTCGCCATCCCATACCACCCCGGGACCGCCAACCGCACCGGCGCGCCATGGTCCGGGGTGAGCGGTGTGCCATTCATGGCGAGCGCCAGCAGCGTCTCGGGACGTAACGCATCGGCGAGCGGCAGCGACCGCGCAAAGCGCACCCCATGCACGCGCTCATCCCCCTCGGCATCATCGCGTGGGCCACGATCCGCCCCCGTCACCAACACTTCCACGGCATCCGCCTGCACGCCGGCCTCGGCGAGCAACTCGGCCAGCGACACGCCAGACCACTCGAGGGTGGAGACGGCGCCATGTTGCCACGGCTCCCCGACCGGCAGTGGACGCATGTCGAGCCGGTCGTTGCCGGCACACTCCATCGTCGCCCGAACCGTGCGTTGGACGCGCGCCCGCAACGCGTCGATCGTCACCGTGATCGGACGCGCCACGGCCCCGTCGATCACGATCTGGTGATCTGCGGGGAGCATCGGCACGCCAAAATTGGTACGGACATAGGCGCTGGGCGCCGGCGTGATCGCTTCGGCGAGGGCCGCGTCAGGGGCTTCCGCGTTGAACGGCACCGCCCGAATCACTGTGAGCGACATGACTACTGCGCGGCCACGGCCCAGCACTCCACTTCCACGCGCGCACCCAGCGCGAGGCCGTTGGCGCCGAGGGCGCTACGCGCCGGCTTGTTCCCCGGGAAATACGAGGCATAGATGGTGTTGAAGGCCGGCCACTCCTTCATGTCCGCCAGGAAGACCGTGCACTTCACGACGCGATCCATCGAGGAGCCAGTCTTGGCGAGGACATCCGCGATGTTGCGCATCGTCTGGTGCGCTTCGGGGGCCATGCCACCGGCGACCAGCTTGCCGGTACTGTCGGTGCCGATCTGTCCAGCGAGATAGAGCATAGAGCCCACCCGCACCGCCGGAGAGAACGGATTGACCGGGGGGCCATACGGCGTGAGGAAAGTGATGGCCGGGGGGCGGCTCGTTGCACAGGCCGTCAGCATCGACAGCCCCATGGCCATCGTCAGGAGAGTCCTTCCAGGACGGAACCACGTACGATGCATCAACACACCCACCCGTATGACAGGACGAATTCAGGCTGGCTGCAAGGGCAACGTCTCCACGGTGCCGGAGAGCGTGGTGCCATCGCAGTCGAGATAGAGCATGCCGTCGGTGACCGACAGCGTGAAGCGCATCCGACGCTCCAGCTTCTCGCAAAAGGCCGCGATCAGGTCGCGATCGATCGCATAGAGCGGGATCTGCTCCACCCGATGAATACGCGCCCCGGCGAGCTGCCGTTGGAGCATGACCGGATCGCGGTGCGTGTACACCGCGACCCGCGGCGCGGCCTTCGACGCCTTATGCAACCGGTCGGCATCAGGGGCGCCGATTTCAATCCACACCTTCAGTGCGCCGGTGAGATCGCGCACCGAGACCGTGGGATCATCCGGATCGGAGACCCCACGGGAAAAGGCGATACCTTCGTCGTATTCGAGGCAGTAGGCGAGGAGCCGCGCCGTAAAAAACTCCGGCGATTCCGACGGATGCATCGGCATCCGCAGCGCTAACGTCTCGTAACAGCCACGATCCACGTTCGACAGCGTGATGTCGAACGTGTACATCGTTGAGGTCAGCGCCATGCGCGGCTCCGCACGGCCAGCCGATTAGCGAACGTACGTCAGCCAGCCGTGCGTATCCTCGGCCTGCCCCTTGGCGATATCGAGGTAGCACTGCTGGAGATGGCGCGTGATCGGACCCACCGTACCGGCGCCAATCTTGATGCGGTCAATGCTGCGCACCGGCGTCAGCTCGGCGGCCGTGCCGGTGAAGAACACTTCATCGGCCATGTACAGCATTTCGCGCGGGATCGGCATTTCCCGGATCGCGTACCCTTCGCGCTGCGCGATCGTGAGGATCGTCTGGCGCGTGATCCCGCCGAGAATCGACCCATCCAGCGGCGTGGTCATGACCGTGCCATCCTGCACGATGAACACGTTCTGCCCCGAACCTTCGCTGACGTTGCCGTCCACGCCGAGCCCGATCCCTTCGGCGAAGCCGTTCGCGAGTGCTTCCATCTTGATGAGCTGCCCGCTCAGGTAATTGCCACCAATCTTGGCCATCGCCGGAATCGTATTCGGCGCGACGCGGTTCCAGCTGGAGATGCAGGCATCGACGCCGTGGGCGAGCGCTTCATCACCCAGATACGCGCCCCAGGGCCAGCACGGGATGTACGTCTCCACCGGGCTTTCGAACGGCACCATGCCGGAGGCGCCATAGCCACGCAGGACCATCGGCCGGATGTAGCACGATTCGACATTGTTGCGGCGCACGACTTCACGCGTGGCCTCGGTGAGCTGCTCCACCGAGTATTCCAGCTCGATGCGATAGATCTTCACCGAGTGGATCAGCCGCTGCAGATGTTCCTTGAGACGGAAGATCGCGGGGCCGCGCGGCGTGGCGTAGGCGCGAATCCCTTCGAAGGCCGCCGAGCCAAACTGCATGGAGTGTGCGAGGACGTGCACCTTGGCGTCTTCCCAGCGGATGAATTCACCGTCGCGCCAGATCCAGTCGGTTGCAGAAATCTTGCTCATCGTGTGGTTCCGTAAAGAGTGCGAACGTTCGAACGATCGAACGCGTCGAGGATCAGAGAATCGTGTTCACCGTGCCGCCGTCCACCAACACGGCCTGCCCGGTGATAAAGCCCGCGAGATCCGAGGCGAGAAACGCGATCGTCGCCGCGAGTTCATCGGCACGCCCCAGTCGACCAACAGGGGTGCGGCTCACCCACCCCGCAAAGACCGACTCCGGGGTCGTTCCGGCGCGTGCGGCCGTGACACTCGCCAGCATATCGAGGCGTTCCGTGGCGGTGTATCCCGGCAACACCGTATTCACCGTCACGCCATCGCCGGCCACTTCATTGGCCAGCGTGCGCAGGTAGCCCGTGACCGCCGCGCGCAGACTGTTGCTGAGCACGAGTCCCGGGACCGGTTCCTTCACCGCCTTCGACGTGATGCTGATCACGCGTCCCCAGCGCCGCTCCCGCATCCCCGGCACGAAGGCGCGCGTCAGTTCAACGGCGCTGCGCAGCAGCAGTTCGCTCGCGCTCACCCATGAGGCCCAGTCGTGCTCCATCGCCGGACCGGTTGGCGGTCCCCCCGTATTGGCGATCAGGATATCGACGCGGCCATAGCGCGCCATCGTCTCGCGCGTGACCGTCTCCAGCCCTTCGGTGGTGGAGAGGTCGGCGACCATCGCCAACACCGGCACCCCATAGGCTTCAAGCTTCGTGGCTGCGGCGCCAATGGCGGCAGCATCCCGTGAGCAGATCGCCAGCGCGCAGCCGTCCTTCGCCAGCTGTTCCGCCGTGGCATAGGCAATGCCTTTGCTGGCCCCGCAGACGAGGGCGACTTTTCCCTGAATGCCGAGATCCATGGCTTACTTCGTCCCGCGCAGATACGCGTCGGTGCCGTCGATCCAGTCCTGCCGCGGCGGATTGAAGATATCCATGTCGAGCGTGTCCTCGAGCGCTTCAGCCCGATGGCGAACCATGCTGGGGATCACCAGCACTTCACCCGCATGCACGTCGGTGTACACATCGCCCGGATTGTCCGCATGCTCACCCAACCAGAAGCGCAATGCGCCAGACAGGATATAGGTGAACTGCTCGTTGTGATGGTCATGCGCCGGCACGATGGCGCCTTGCTTGAGCAGCACATGCGCGAGCATCTGCTTCTCGGAGTAGATCAGCCGCCGATGGATGAGCGGCGTGAGTTCTTCGAGGGGGATCGCATCCCAGGCCAGCTTGCGCACGTCAGACATCGCAGTCGGGGGTAAGGGGAGTGACAGCGCCGAGCCGCAGCGGCCGGGGCGTAGCAACGCGTTCAATCTACCGGCACGCTCCCCGATTGCGGAGATTGCGGAGCCAGATCGGTGAAGGTGACCTGACCGCGGGTCAGATCGCGGAGCGCCTGCTGCAACGGCGCCCCCTGCTCTTCGGGACAGCGCAACGTGAGCGCCACCGTGTCGGTGAAGACTTCGGCGACCAGCTCTGCTTCACAGCTGGGGAGCAGCTGCCGCACGGCGGTGAGCGCACCGTAGCCGAGGTGGGCCACCATCTGGACCCGGGCCACTTTCAGGGTGCGGGGCAGCGTCTCCAGCGTCTGCTGGACGGCGGCGCTGTACGCTTTGACGAGCCCACCCGTCCCGAGCTTGATCCCGCCGTAATAGCGGGTGACCACCGCCACGCAATCGCCCACCCCACTGTGCTGCAGGACGGTGAACATGGGACGACCGGCGGTCCCGTGCGGCTCGCCGTCGTCACTCAAGCCAATGCGGTCGGTGCTCCCCCGGGGGACCGACGAGATAGGCCCAGCAATGGTGCGTGGCATCCGGGGCTTCCTTCTGAAGCGCGCGGATGAACGCCTGCGCCTCCTCGATGGACGGCGCGGGGGCGATCGCACAGCGAAAGCGGCTGCGATCGATCACCAGCTCCGTGTCGTGGCGTCCCGCCGGCATGGCATACCGGGGCGCCGGGGGACGCGCCGTCATGCAGGGCTAGCGGCCGCGCGGCCGCCCGCCTCCGCTGCTCCCACCAGTGCTGCCACCGCCACTCCGGCCACCGCCGCTCCGGCCGGTGCCACCACCGCCGCTCCGACCACCGCCACTCCGGCCACCGCCGCTCCGCGGCGCCGACGTCCGCGCCGCGTCCGACGACTGGGCGGCTTCCCGACGCGCCACCTTGGCCGCCGCGCGCGCCCGGTCCTCCGCCTTCTTCTTCCGGATCTCGGCGATCCGGTCGGCGAGCGGGACCTCGAGCTTCGCCTGCGGCTTCGCGCTGTAGTCGAAGCCCGAGACCGTCACCCGCGGCAGCTGCCGCTTGATGGCGCGCTCGATCTGGGTCAGCTCCCCTTCCTCTTCCGGCGAGACAAAGGTGAACGCCTCCCCGGTCGCTTCCGCCCGCGCCGTCCGTCCGACCCGGTGGATGTAATCTTCCGCCGCCACCGGCACGTCGAAGTTCACGACATGGCCGAGGGCTTCCACATCGATGCCGCGGGCGGCGATGTCGGTGGCCACGAGGACCTGATAGGTGCCGTCCTTGAAGCCGGCGAGCGCCTGCGTCCGCTGCGACTGCGAGCGGTTGCCATGAATCCGCTCGGCCTTGATGCCATGCGACACGAGCTGGGAGGCGAGCCGGTTGGCGCGGTGCTTGGTCCGGGTGAAGACCAGCGCCTGCGGCATGTCCCCCCGCTTAAGCAGCTCCACGAGGAGCGCGCTCTTGAGATCCTGCGCCACCGGATAGACCGCCTGCGTGATCCCCTTCGCCGGAGCCGCCTGGCGCTGGAGGTTCAGCGTGACCGGCTTCTGCAGCATCTCCTGCGAGAGCGCGGCGATCGGCGCCGGCATGGTGGCACTGAAGAAGAGCGTCTGCCGCTTCCGGGAGGGGAGGTGGCGGAGGATCTTCTTGATCTCCGGGAGGAAGCCCATGTCGAGCATCCGGTCGGCCTCATCGAGGACGAGATACTCGAGCTGGTCCAGCTTGGCGTACGGCTGCCGGAAATGGTCGAGCAGCCGCCCCGGGGTGGCGACCATGACGTCAACGCCGGTCCGGAAGGCATGCTCCTGCGGCCCCATCCCCACGCCGCCAAAGACGGCCGCGCCGGTCAGCGGGGTGTGAATGGTCACTTCCTTCATGCTCTCCAGGATCTGCGCCGCGAGCTCCCGGGTGGGGGTCAGCACCAGCGCCCGGGTCGCACCGCGGGGGCGCTCCATGAGCTGGTGCAAAATCGGCAGCAAAAAGGCGTAGGTCTTCCCGCTCCCCGTCATCGCGCAGGCCAGCAGATCGCGCCCCTCCAGCGCCGGCGGAATGGCATCCGCCTGGATGGGGGTGGGGCGGGCAAAGCCCAGTTCCTTCAGGCCACGCTGGAGACTGGGGTGCAGCGCGAGGGCGGTAAACGACGGCGTAGTGCTCAGACAGACGTCCTGGGTAATTGGGATATGCTCGAAAGGTCGCCAATTCCGCCCCGAATAGGCAGTGCATCCGGCGCTCCCGGTCTATCCGAACCGTAACATCGACCGTAATTTACGGCCTCGGTTACAGCAGCCCCCCTCCTCTCCGCCCCCCGACCCCCCGCCCATGGCTGGTCGTCGCGTCACCCTGAAAGACATTGCCCGGCATCTGGGGCTGTCGCTCCCCACCGTCTCCCGCGCGCTGGCCGACCATCCGGATATCAGCGACGAGACCAAGGCCCGGGTCCGGGAGACGGCCCAGGCCATGCATTACGTGCCGAATTTCCGGGCGCGCTACCTGCGGGCGAAGAGTTCGCGGCTGCTGGCGCTGATCATGCCGGAGATGCACATGTTCTTCTTCCCGTCGCTCATGACGGGGGTGAGCAAGGTGGCGCAGGAGAACGATTACTCGCTGATCGTCTTCCAGTCCGATAACTCGGTGGCGCAGGAAAAGCGGCTGATCGAGTACTGCACGCATCTCTCCGTGGATGGCGTTCTGCTGGCGCTCTCGGCGGAGACGACCGATCTCGCGCACTTGGACATCCTGCACGACTGCGGCATTCCGGTGGTGCTCATGGATACCACCATTGAGACCACGAAGTACTCCACCGTGACGATCGACGATCAGGAGGCGGGGCGCGAGGCGGCGGCGTATCTCCTCGATCGCGGGCACCGGCGCATCATTGGCGTTTTTGGCGATCAGCGGCAGCGGATCAGTGTGCTGCGGCACCGCGGCTTCAAGCAGGCCCACACCGAGCGTGGAGTGAAGCTGGCGGACTCGCAGGTGGTGCGCATGTCGGCGGGCGAGCCGGTGGAACAGGCGCTGCATCGGGCCCTCGATGCGCATCCCGACGCCACCGCCGTCTTTGCCATGACCGACGAGATGCTGATGCGCTCACACTATGTGCTGATGCAGCGAGGCAAGCGGGTGCCAGAGGATGTCTCACTCCTCGCGATCAGCGACGGGCTTGCGCCGGCGCTCCTGCATCCGAATGTGACGCACTTCCGCCACTCCGGGATGGAAGTGGGGGAGCGCACGGCGCACATCCTCATTGGATTAATTGCGCACCGCTCCGACGCGATGCTCGATGTGCGCATCCGGACCACGCTGGTGGAAAACGCCACGGTCGCGACGCTCGGAGAGCTGCCGCGACCGTGATGCTGAGCGAATCCAGCGACCTGCCCCAGCGAGCGGATTAGCCGAGCGCCGCGACTTCCTCGCCGGGGTTGATGAACTGGTCCTGTTCGAAGTGGTACTGCCGATCGTAGAGATCGCGGTACCGCCCGCCCAGCGCCATCAGTTCCTTGTGCGAGCCGCGCTCCACGATTTGCCCCGCTTCCAGCACCAGGATTTGATCGGCGGAGGTGATCGTGGAGAGACGATGCGCGATGACAAAGGTCGTCCGACCGGCGCGTAGTCGGCGGAGCCCTTCCTGAATGGCGCGCTCGCTTTCACTGTCGAGCGACGACGTGGCTTCATCGAGAATGAGCACACGCGGGTCGGCGAGAATCGCGCGCGCGATCGCCACACGCTGCCGCTGGCCACCGGAGAGCTTCACGCCACGCTCACCGACAATCGTGTCATAGCCCTGCGGAAAGCCCGTGATGAATTCATGGGCGTTGGCGATCGTCGCGACGGCCCGCACTTCCTCGAGGGTGGCGCCAGGCTTCGTGAACGCGATGTTCTCGAAGACGGTGCCGTCAAAGAGGAAGTTGTCCTGCAGCACCACGCCCAGATGCCGGCGATAGTCCTTGATCTTGAGCTGCGCGAGATCGCGGCCATCAATTGAGATGTGCCCCTGCTGCGGCTGCGCGAAGGCCATGATCAGCGAGATCAGCGTACTCTTGCCGGAGCCGCTGGAGCCCACGAGCGCCGTCGTGGTGCCGGCCGGCGCGACAAACGACACGCCACGCAGCACCGGGACATTGGGCTCGTACTCGAAGTGGACGTTATCGAATTCCACGCGCCCCACGACCGCCGGGACGTCGTTCTTGCTCGAATCTTCCTGGTCTTCGGTGGCCATGTCACGCAGTTCACGGATCCGGTCCAGCCCCGCGAAGGCTTCCGTGAGCTGCGTCCCAATGTTCGCGATCTGCACCAACGGCATCGTCACGACGCCAATGAACAGCGTGTACGTGACAAGATCACCGGTGGTCATGCGGCCGGCCACCATGTCCCGGCCCCCGATGATGATGATCAGCACACTCACCATGCCAATCACCGCCACCGAGAGCGTGCTGGTGGCCGAGGTGCCAGTGATCGTCTTGGCGATGTTCGTGAACAGCTTCTGCACGCCGCCCTTGAACACTTCGCGTTCGCGATCTTCGGCGGTGTACACCTTGATGAGCCGGATGCCACCGATCGTTTCCGTCAGCCGCCCGGTGACTTCCGCCGTGATCACACTGCGTTCGCGGAAGATGGGACGCAGCCGCTTGAAGGCAATCGACATCCCCACGCCAAAGAGACTGAGGAAGAGCACCGTCGCGCCGGTGAGCCGCCAGTTGAGATAGAGCAGCACCCCCAGCGCGCCGAAGGCGCTGACGAACCCGCCAACCAGCTGAATGATGCCGGTGCCGACGAGATTGCGGATCCCTTCCGGATCGTTCATCACGCGGGAGACCAGCACCCCGCTCTTCGTGCTGTCGAAGTAGCGGACCGGCAACCGGATCAGATGCGCCTGCACATCCTCGCGCAGCGTCGCGATCGCCTGCTGCGCCGCGACGCTCACGACCTGCGACAGCGCGAAGGAGGTGACCGCATTGATCAGCGTTGCGCCAAAGCCCACCAATGCGATGGGCCAGAGCAGATCGGTGCGCTGCTTGCCAATGACTTCATCAATCAGATACTTCGGCGCCAGCGGCAGCACGAACCCCGCGGCTCGGCTCACCAGCATCAGCGCGAGGCCGATGCCCACCGAGCGGCGGTGTTCCCACATCAGCGCCCGGGCTTCGCCCCAGGCGCGTTTGGTGTCGTACTTGGGTTTCTTCGGTTCAGGAGAGGCCATACTGCAAGTTACATGGCTTTCGCCACAGCCGCTTCGATTTTCCGCAACAGCGCGGCATCGGGGAGGGCACCGTGGGCGGCACCCATGTTGTCCTGCACGTATTTCGCCTGCGCCGTCCCGGGGATCACGCAGGTCACCGCCGAGTGGGCCACGATGTATTTCAGAAAGATTTGCGCCCAGGTGGTCGCCTCACACTCCTTCGCCCACTCCGGGACTGGCGTGGCGAGGACGTTCTGGAAGACCCGGCTCCGGCCGAAGGGGAGATTGATGAGCACCCCCACCCCCCGATCCTGCGCCAACGGCAGGATCCGCTCGGCTGCTTCCCGGTTATCGGCCGCGTAG
This sequence comes from Gemmatimonadaceae bacterium, assembly GCA_040374415.1. GTDB lineage: Bacteria > Gemmatimonadota > Gemmatimonadetes > Gemmatimonadales > Gemmatimonadaceae > Gemmatimonas. The sequence continues at coordinate 10,952 of JBEIUK010000085.1, forward strand.
TCCACCTGCACGAAGTCGAGCCGCTCCGCCTTGAGCAGCGCCTCGAGCGCCGGGTACTGCTGCTCGCTGGAGGTGGTCACCCCGATATACCGGATCGTTCCGGCCTGCTTCATCTCCCGGAGCACGGGCAACAGCGTCGCCGTCCCCCCGAGATTCCAGACCTGCATCAGGTCGATCCGATTGGTCCGGAGCCGACGGAACGACTCCGCCATCTGCGCGACCCCCGGCGCCGGATCGGTCCCGCGGACCGACACCTTGGTCGCCAGAAAGAGCTGGTCCCGGATCCCGAGCTGCTCCACCAACTCCCCCGTCACCGGCTCCGCCTGCCCGTAGCTGGGCGCAGTATCGATGACCTTCCCCCCGAGCGTCGGGAAGAGCCGCAGCGTCTCCAGCAGCGGCGCCTTCTCCTCGGCCGTGGTCACGTCGTAGCGCCGGGCGGTACCGATCCCGATGGCGGGCAGCTTCTCCCCACTGGAAGGGATCGTCCGCAGGATGAGCGCCCCGGGGGCCGCCGCGGAGGCCGCCGCCGTCCCGAAGGGGGCCGGGAGGGCGGCCAGCCGAGCCATGGGGGCGAGCGCGAGGGCGAGACCGGCCCCCACCCCGTGCTGGATCAACGCGCGGCGGGAGAGCGA
>JBEIUK010000346.1:0-1519 GCA_040374415.1 Gemmatimonadaceae bacterium
GCACCTCCGTGTGGCGCTAGGCGCGGGCCACAGGCCGCGCACGCCAGCGTGCGCGTGACTACTGCGGCGCTTTCCCTTTGAGCTTGGCGCGCACCTCCACCCCCCAGTTCACCACCTGCACGAGGGGGTCCACTTTGACGTTGCCGTTCTCGGTCGCCTTCCGGAAGAACACAAACCGTTTGTCATCCGGTGCGACATCGTAATAGAGGATGGTTGGTGGAGTACCAGCGAACCCGCTCGTATTGAACAGCGTGACTTGTGCACCCACGGTGAATGTCACGCCCGGCACCACGGCCACGGCCACGAGCGCCTGCGCCCCATTTTTATAGAACAGTTCTCGGCCCGTATGTGACCAGTGTGGCGAGTCGCCGCCGGCCTGCGAGACTTGCCACCGACCAGCATCCACGTTGGGGTAGGGACGTACGTACACCTCCATACGCCCCGATTCGTTCGAGCTATACGCCAACCACCGCCCATCGTGGGAGAGCGCGGGCGAGATCTCATTAAAAGCCGGTGACGCAACCAATGGTACGATCGCGGTATCGCCGAGGTGCCTAAGGGCAATGTCCACGGGGTTCCGCAGGCTCAGGATGAACGTGTTGCTGTCTGGTGTCAGCGCCACTTCTGGGAAAATACGCTTGCCCATGAACAGCGTGTCCACGGCACCGGTCCCATCGGCTCGCCGGCTGCGGAGTGGGGGGCCTATAGCGGCGTATAGCAGCCGTTGTCCGTTCGGTGTCCAGACCGGGTTGATGTTATTCCCCTCGAACGTGAGCTTGGTGAGCGTGCCCAGTTTGCGGTCGAGTTGCTTGATCCAGATGTCATTCTGGACTGAGCCTGGACGGGCGACGGTCAGGGCGAGGCGCTGTCCGTCAGGGGAGAGGGCCGTCGCGTTTCCATATAGAGTTTGGGAGATGTTCATCGTCCACGCCGAATCCATCGGCGTCACCGCCCCCGCCCGCGTCACCCAAACCGGTTCCACCATTAGGCCGGACCCGCCGCTGGTGCCGGCTACGTAGATGGCCGTGCCATTCGTCGACACCACCATATCCACCGCGTTCACACTGGTCCGCACCCCGCTCATCATCGGCGTCGGAGGCTGCGTGAACGTGAGCGTCTTGTTATCGAAGGGCGCCGCGAAGACGCCACCGTCTTTCCGCACAAACGCAACGATCCCCCCCGGCAGCGACCACGCGTTCAGGGCGGTGGTCAGCACCGTGACCTTGGGTTGATCCGACCGGAGGTCAAGGACACGAAGCTCCGGAATGGCGCAAGCATCGGCGGTATTGCACGCCACGACGAGCGCCGCCTTCGCGCCCGGCACGCTCGCCAGATACCGCATGTTCCGATTGGCCGAATCGCCCGGCGTATTCGTCAACACATGGCGAGCGATACCACCATCCTGCCCCACGGCCATGACGTCCAAATGCCCATCCTCAAACAGAATCGTGCCGTCCTCCAGCCATGCGATGGCAGGGCTCCCCGTGTCGGCGGAGTCGGCGATGGCGATCGCCGAGCC
>JBEIUK010000141.1:0-7939 GCA_040374415.1 Gemmatimonadaceae bacterium
ATCGGCGGATCCCAATCCGGCCGTTGCCGGAGCCGGAAGATCGCCCCCACACTCAGGATGTAGAACACCAGCGACGCCGTCACAAAGATGTCCGCCAACTGCTCGAAGGAGCGCAGCAGCACGAAGGCAATCCCGATCGACGCGGTCATCGCGATCGCGACATACGGCGTCTGGAATTTGGGATGCACCTTCGCGACGCCGCGGAAAAAGAGCCCGTCGTCCGCCATCGCGAAGAAAATCCGCGGCCCGGTCAGCAGCGACCCGTTCACCGAGCCAAAGGTCGACAGCAGCACCGTAATCGAGACCAGCGTCACGCCGATCGGCCCGATCAGCCGCTCCGCCACATCGGCCGCCACCAAGCGCGCCCCGCGGATCTCCTCCACCGACAGCACCGACAGATACGCCACGTTCGCCAGCACGTAAATGGCGATGATCGCCAAGGTGCCGATGATGATCGCCTTCGGGATGGTACGCCGCGGATCGGCGACCTCGCCCCCCACCTTCGTCAAATCACCCCAGCCGTCATACGCCCAGAGCACCGACACGAGCGCGAGCCCAAAGGCGCTCACCGAAAAGCTCCCGGGTGGCGTCGCCGGCGTGAAATGCCCCCCCGTCTGCGGCAACCCCAGCGCCAACGCCAGGAGCACAATGAAGAGCAGCCCGCCGTACTTGGCGAGCGTGGTCACATTCTGCACGAGCGCCCCCCACCGGAGCCCCACCACATTCACCGTCGCCATGAGCCCCCGCGCCAGCGCCGCCGTCCAGTGGGCATACGTATCGTACGGCGCGAGCGCCGGGTCGTAGCCCAGCGCCCGCAGCAGATACTCCGCGAAGGTGAGCGAAATCCCCCCGAGCGCCGCCGCCCGAATCAGAATCAGTTCGGTCCATCCGTACAGAAAAGCCGGCAGCCGCCCCCACCCTTCCCGCACAAAGACGAAATACCCGCCGGTCTTCGGCAGCGCCCCCGCGATCTCGGCCAGCGTCAGCGCGCCACACAAGGCAAAGACCCCGCCGATCGTCCAGACGGCGAGCATCGGCAGCGGCCCTGGGAGCTTGGCGGCAATCCCGGCCGGCGACCGGAAGATCCCGGAGCCGATCGTCGTCCCGATCACAACGGCAATCGCACTCCAGAGCCCGAGGCGACGGGGGAGTTCGGTGCGGACGGCCGGTGCGGGACGTCCCGGGGCGGGAGACTGAGTCGAAGGCATGCGCAATCCTACGCCCGGGGGCGCCGACCGGCCACCACCGATCGACACCCCAACGCCGGGTGGGGGGTCACTTGGCGAGGTGCACCGTCTAGGTTTCCGTCGCCATGACCACCCTGTTTCTCCCCGGCCCTGTGGCCGACATGCTCTTCTGGGCGGCCGTAGCCGCCTGCGCCCTCGCGCAACTTTTCATTGTGCGGGCCGTCTGGCGCGTGCTGCCGCCGGTGCCTGCACCGGATGGCGCTGACGCCCAGGTGCCCGCGCCGCGCCGAGCCCAAGAGATGGCGTGGGCACTGCTCCCCGCCCTCCTGATGGCGCTGCTCTTTGTGGGCGCCTGGCGGCAGATGCACCCGACGCCGTCGTCTTCGCCGATTCCCTCTCCGCTCCCCGAGACGCCCGCCGTCCGCGCCTGAGCCCGAGTGCCCTGATTATGTCCGCTGCCCTGACGTCTGAGCTCCCTCCCGCGTCCATTCGCCGCGCCGCGCTGGCCGCGGCGACGGTCGCGCTGCTGCATATCATTTTCGGCGCCATCGTGCGCATCTCCGGCTCCGGCATGGGGTGCGGCGTTGATTGGCCCACCTGCCTCGGCTACTGGATCCCGCCCTTCACCACGCGGCCGGATCTCGCCATTGAACTGGTGCACCGCTACCTGGCCATCGTGCTCTTTGCGGCGATCGTCACCTTCGCCGTGACGGCGTGGCGGCATCGGCACCACCCCGCCGTTGGCGGGCGTGGCGGCGCGTGGCATGCCGCGCGCGTGGCCGTCGCCCTCTGGTTCGCCCCGGCGATCTTTGGCGCCGTGACCGTGCACACGAAGAACGAGTATTGGGCGACGGTCGTCCATAAGCTGCTCGCCGCCTCGCTCCTCGCCGTGCTGGTGGCCGGCACGATCCGCGCTGGCGGGCTCGGCGGCACTGCCATCCGCGGGCTGACGGGTACGCGAAAAGCTGTGGGTGGCGCGATGGGGGCCGCCGTGATGGCGCTCCTCGTGGTCCTGCTCGGTGGCCTCACCGCCAAGGTGACCGGCGCCGCCGTCGCCTGCGTCGGTTTCCCGCTCTGCGGCCCTGGCTCCTTGGGCGGCGGCCCGCAGCACATCCAGCTCACGCATCGCGTGCTCGCCTACCTGCTGGTGCTGCACCTCACGTCGCTCCCCTTCCTCTTCCGGAAGCGGCACGAGCCGGCGCCGATGCAGCGCGCCGCCTGGATCGGCATGCTCCTCGGCCTGCTGCAGGTCGTCTGGGCCGGCTGGATGGTGACCGGTGGATTCCCCGGCGTCGTCCGCTCGCTCCATCAGGCCACCGGCATTCTGATTTGGGTCACCAGCTTCACCATGCTCTACCTGGCGCGCATCGCCAGCGGTCGCACCGTCCTCGCCGCCGATCGCTCGGCGACGGCCACCTCCTGATGACCAGCGTGCCCATCGATCCGACCCCGACACCGACACCGCCGGCCCCACCGGCGCCGACGCTGTCGCGGGATCTGGTGACGCTGACCAAGCCGCGCATCATCTCGCTGCTGCTCGTCACCACCATCGCGCCGATGTACGCCGCCGGGTCTCCCTCGTGGCTCACCGTCGTGCTGGTCACGATCGGTGGATACCTGATGGCGGGTGGTGCCAACGCGGTCAACATGTATCTCGACCGCGACATCGATGATGTCATGGCCCGCACGCGGCTCCGGCCGATTCCCAGCGGACGCATGTCCCCCACGCAGGTCCTCGCCTTCGGCGTGGCCTGCGCGACCTTCGCCACGTGGATGCTGGCGCAGTTCGTCAACGTACTGACCGCCGGGCTCGCGCTCGCCGGCTTTTACTTCTACGTCTTCATCTACACCCGCTGGCTCAAGCGCACGTCGCCGCAGAACATCGTGATCGGCGGTGCCGCCGGCGCGTTTCCGCCGCTCGTTGGATGGGCGGCCGTCACGAATCGCCTCGATGTGTCGGCGCTGTGCCTCTTCCTGATCGTGTTCTACTGGACGCCGCCGCACTTCTGGGCGCTCGCCCTCCTGAAGCAGGTGGACTACGGCCGCGCGCGCGTGCCGATGGCGCCACTCGTTTGGGGGGAACGCGAGACGATGCACCAGATGGTCTGGTACACCGTGATCCTCCTCGCGCTGACGATCCTGCCGGTGCTCTTCGGCACCTTTGGCCTGATCTACCTCGCCGCCGCGCTCATTCTCGGCGGGCTGCTCATGGGCGGCGTCCTCAAGATTCTGCGCGCCGCCCGCGCCGGCGTCTCGTGGGTGGCACCGGCCTGGTGGGTCTACAAGTACTCCCTGCTCTATCTCGCGCTGCTGTTTGTCGCGATGGCGGTCGATACCGCCATCACGGGGCGTCAGTAAGCGACGTTTACCCGCGTCTCCACGCCGCCGGTGATGACCACGGGCACGGTGCGCACGCCCAAGCGCTCGTGCCACGTGAGCAGGGTGTAGCGACCCGGTGGCACCCCGTCGAAGGCAAACGTGCCCGTTGGCGTGGTCACCATCACGAACGGATGCGGCACGACCACGACGGTGCCGCGCACCCACGGATGCCAGTCGTCGCGCACCTCGAGAATCCCGGGGCTCGTCGCCACGGTGCTGATCGGCACCACCTGCCCCGCATCCGTGAACGACACCGTGGCCCGCGCGGAGTCCACACCGTCGGCCTCGGTGAACCGAAGCCGCGAGGTCATTGCATCGCGGGATGTCACCAGTAGCGTTCCCCCGGCGGCGACCAGCACGACGCGCGGCGTGAGCTGACAGCCGTCGAGCGTCAGAAACGCGCGCCGCGGCGCGTCAGGCGGCGGTCCCTGCGTGACGCCCACGAGCCACACCACGGCATTGCCCACGCCACCATCACGCGACGGCAACCAGGAATCGGTGAAGGGGTGACAGACGCCGACATCATGCGATGGAACAATGGCGCTGTCGCCGGCGATCGCGGTGCGCAGCACCACCTGCCCGACCAACAGTCCCCCACCCACCACGGCCCCACGCTCCACCCGGTAACGCACGGGTGCCCCGGTCGCATCGGTGCCCCGCAGCCGCGCCAAAGCGGCGGACGCTCCGTCGCGCATGGGGCGATTGCGCGCATGATCCACCGTGACCATCGCCGCCGGCACCACCGAGTCAGCGGCGGCCGCCGTGGCGCCCCCGTGGGATGACGACGCCGACCCGCCGCAGGCTGCGAGCACCCCACACAGCGGCACCCAGTGCGACACCCACCCCAGCCGTCGCATCGCAGGCGGTCTGTTCACCAATCGCGCGCGTCCCCGCACCGGCTCCGGGTCAGACGACAATCAAGTCCCGCTGGATGTCGCCCGGCGTGATGAGCAGCGCGTCCTCGCCCACGAAGCAGTTCACTTCGCTCCGCACCCCGAGCTCGCCTGGGAGATAAATCCCGGGCTCGATTGAGAAGCCGACGCCGGGAATCAGCACGCGATCGTCGCGCGACTCGAGGTGATCGATCTGCGGCCCTGACCCATGGAGCTCTCGGGCATCAATGCTATGGCCGGTCCGATGCCAGAACTGCGCACCGAAGCCGCGGTCAGTGATGACGGCGCGGGCCGCGTCGTCCGCTTCGGCACCGCGGACCGGGACACCCGCTGCAATCCGCGCGGACAACAGCGTCAACGCGGCATCCCGCGCGTCGCGGACCGCCTCCCAGATCGTCACCACACGCGACGAGGGCGCGCCCATCGACGCCATCCACGTCTGGTCCGCATACACGCCTCCCGACCGCTCGCGCGCCCAGAGATCAATCAGCAGGACATCGCCCTGCTGAATCACGCGTGGGGCTGCGGCCGATGGTGCATAGTGCGGATTCGCCGCGTTCTCCGAAGCCGCCACATCCGGCCCGTGATCCGTCTCAAGTCCTGCCCGGTCAAAGGCCGTCAGAATCCGCGCCTGCAGCACATGCTCCGCCACGGGGGTCCCCGCGGCAATCATGGCCCCAGCGTGCGCGATCGCGTCGAGCGCAATCGTGCGGATCTGCTCCGCCGCCCGCTCGTGCGAGGCCCGCTGTGGGGCCGTCCACGTGGCATAGACATGCGAGACGAGATCGGCCGAGGAGACGACGGTGGCGCCCATGCCACGAATCATGTCCAGCACGCCGGCTGGCACGCGATCGAGATAGGGAATGGCATCGCCCGCCGAATACTCCATGGCGATGCGCTTGCCGGCGATGAGCGTCTGCACCTGCGCTTCGAGCTCGCGCCAGCCACTGTAGATCGTCAGCGGCCACGCCGATGGCCACTGTGCCCACGGTCCCGGCTCAATCGCATGCTGAATGCCGACCGGCGTCCCCTCACGCGGAATGAAAGCGAACACCCGGCGCGAAACGAGCCCGTCGAAGCCGAGCAATCCATGCGCGATCGCATTGGTACCGCGGAAATCGTACAGCAACCAACCATCCAAGTCGGCGGCGGCGAGCAACTGCTGCAGGCGGGGCAACAGCTCTGGCGTCAGCATAGAGACTCCCGGGGAACGACGGGGCGGACTACCGGCGGCGCCAATCGGCGCGCCATTGGCAACGGGCATCGCCGCGCGTCCGACATTGCACGTGGTCCACGGACCCGTCCATGTCGGCCAGCACATGCAACGCCTCACGAAAGGCAGCTTCGTACAATCCGCACCCTGCACCGCGCGGAGCCGCGTCGGCCGAGACGGGTGCGGCCACCTCGAGAATAAGCGAACTCCCGCGACGGTCGAGGGAGCCATTCAGGAAGCGCGTCGCGATGCGCTTGAGCGCCCCGAGGGCGATCGGGCGCCCAATCATCGACGGCAGCGACTGCGCCGCCCGGCGCCGGGTGGCGCCAATGCTCCCTACGGCGGCGCGGGCGAGCCGACGACCCGCCTCCCGAAAGGCCAGATCGGCATCGGGGCGACGGCCAATGAGCCGCGACAGGGCGAGCACTTCGTCGAAAGCCACGCGCTGCTGGCGACGCGCCGCCTCCTGATAGCGACGGATTTGCAGGAGGACGGTTTCGCTCAACCCCAGCCGCTTGTTCCGCAGTTCGTGCACCAGCTCGGCATCGAGCTCCGCCTCCGGCGTGTCGATGGCCTTGACGGCCTCCAGCAAGGCCAGTGGCAGGCTCGCTTCCACTGGAAGCCCCTGCAGAGGCAGCAAAGATTCGCCGGTCCCTGGGGCCCGCGTCGCAGTTCCATCGTTCTCGTAGGACACGCGGGCGAAGCTAACGGATGCCAACGCGCGCGAACAGCCTTGCGCCGATGCGCCTCCTCCCTCACGGTTCTGCCGTGTCCCATCCACGTTTTCCGTGATCATGACCACGCCCCCGAGCTGGTGGCTATCCGGCCTGTTGGCCAGCGCGATCGCCGCGTGGGGGTGGCGTCGCGGCAGCCTGCAACGGAACGGCGCGTTCGCGGCCGCCGGGCTCGGGGCCCTCGCGCTCCGCACCGGTTGGGGCTGGGGGCTCTATCTGATCCTCTGGTTCGCGCTGGCCACGCTCGTCTCGCGGCTGGGCCGACGCACCAAGGCGACACGCCTCGCCGCCGTGGTGGCAAAGGATGATCAGCGCGATCTCTGGCAGGTCCTCGCCAATGGCGGGCTGTTCGCACTCTGCGCGAGTGCCCTGTGGCTGCCGTACCCGCCGGTGCCGCCGGATCTCGTGGCCGTGGCCGGCGCGGCCTCACTGGCGGCGACCGGCGCCGACACCTGGTCCACGGAAATCGGCACGTGGCTCGGGGGCACGCCGTGGTCCTTTCGCACCGGCGGCCGCGTGCCCCCAGGAAGCTCCGGGGCGGTGACGGTGGCGGGATCCGTGGGGGGCGTATCGGGCGCCCTCGTCCTTGCGGGGGCAGCCCTCGCCGTCGGGTTGATTCCGCAGACCGCGTTCCTGTCGGTGGCGCTGGGAGGCGTGGCCGGCGCAGTGGCCGACACGCTCATTGGTGCGTGGTGGCAAGCCGACCGGTGGTGCCCGGTCTGCGAGACCGCGACCGAGCGCCCTGTGCATCGCTGTGGAACCGCCACGTCCCATGCGCGCGGGCTGCGGTGGCTCGATAACGATCGGGTCAATCTGCTCTGTGGGGCGGTGGGCGCCCTGACCGCGGTCGTCCTCACGGCGGTGGTCCTGACGGCGTAGCGCCGAGCGTCGAGCAGGTGGGCGATCAAGGGGACGCGCGTGTGGGATCCCTTTGCCCGCTCACGGCGTTGAGCGGGATATGTCGATCGATCCCAAACTCTTCCGCACCGTGCTGGGGCGCTTCGCCTCCGGTATCACCGTGATCACCGTGGTTGATGCCGCCGGGCGCGACCATGGCATGACCGTCAGCGCCTTTTCCTCGGTCAGCCTCGATCCGCCGCTCGTGCTGGTGTGCATTGATAACGACGCCACGATGGCGCCGGTCATGGATCAGGCGACGACCTTTGCCGTGAACATCCTGAGCGAGGGGCAGACCGCGCTGAGCCAGCGCTTTGCCTCGCGGATTGACGACCGCTTCGCCGAGGTCGCCTGTACACACGGGGGGCATGGCAATGCGCTGCTGGATGGCGCACTCGCCACCCTCGAGTGCCGCATCGTGCAGCGGATCCCTGCCGGGGATCATGTCATTGTGCTGGGCGCCGTGGAACAGGCCGCCGCCCATGAGGGCGCGCCGCTGCTCTACTTCCGCAGCGGCTACGCCCAGCTGACGCGCGCCTAGGTCGGGTGCGGCGCGCGCCGCATCAGCCGGGGTACGCCTCGCGATAGCGCTGCATACTGCGCTGCACGATGGCCATGGCGAACTCGCTCTTCTCC
>JBEIUK010000220.1:0-4825 GCA_040374415.1 Gemmatimonadaceae bacterium
CACGATGCCCGAAGGGGCCGACATTCTGATTGTCGGCAGTGGCATCACCGCGGCCCTCATGGCCGCGCACCTCGCGGAACACACCACGCGGTCGATCACCGTGTTGGAAGCGGGTACCCACACCACAGCGTTGCGTGATCGCACGACCACGCGCGAACGATTTCTGCGCTACGGCGAAGGGCCGTATCGTCGCGATCATCTCGATGATCAGAATGCCGTGGGCACGACCTGGGGCTTCTCCCCCAGCATGCATGTGGGTGGCCTCGCGATGCACTGGGGCGGCGTGACGCCGCGCTATTCGCCGGAAGATTTCCGGTTGCGCACGCTCTATGGCGTGGGCGATGACTGGCCCTTCAGCTATGACGATCTCGATCCGTTCTATCAGGAGGTCGAGGAGCGGATGGGGGTCGCCGGTGAGCAGGGGCCGACGGCCCTCGATCCGCGTGGTAAGCCGTATCCGCTGCCGCCACTGCCGGTGAACTACAATCTGGCGCAGCTCAAGCAGTTCGCGGCGAAGTCCGACATCGCGATGTGGAGCTGCCCCTCGGCGAAGCTCTCCGTGCCACGCGACGGCCGGTCACAGTGCCAGCGATGCGACACCTGCTATCCCGTCTGTCCCTCGGGGGCGAAGTACACGCCAGATTGGACCTGGGATGCCCTCGTGGCCGCCAAGAAGGTGACGCTCCTCACCAACACGCTGGTGCGCCGTCTCGTGGCCGATCCGAAAACGGGGCGCATTCAACGCGTCACGGGGAATCGGACGGATACCGGGACGACCTTCACGATGGACGCGAAGACCGTCGTCCTTGCCGCTGGATTCGTCTGGTCCCCGCATCTCCTGCTGCTCTCGCGCGACAGTGCCTTCCCCAACGGGCTGGCCAATCGCAGCGGGCTCGTGGGCAAGTACCTCGCGGGGCATCGCAACATCAACGCGTATCTGTCCGTTCCGCTCGATCTGGTTCCCGGCATCAACGTGCAGCATTCGCTCGTCAGTAAGCAGTTTATGCGCGTGCCGCGGTCGTCCCGCTATCTGCGCCACGATCTGCGCCTCTGGGAATCGAGTGTCGGACGGGAGCCGCGCGTACGCAACGACGCCGGCGAACTGCTCATGGGGGATGCGCTCCTCACCGACTGGCAGCAGCGGCTCAAGGGGGCCACGGCGCGTGTCCGGGCCTACTACGACGTGCTCCCAGACCGGGAGAGCAAACTGGTGCTCGACGCCACGCACACCAACCGCTTCGGTGATCCGATGCCCAACGTGGCTTTCAAGGATGCCCCAGAAAGCGCGGCGCTCAAGGGTTATCAGGAAGACGCAATCCGGTCGCTCTTCCGCCGCATGGCGAAGGCCGGGGGTGGCGATATCCTCCGCATGGAGAACAGCGCCAACGATCTCGGACAGGAGCACCCCGCGGGGGGCTGCCGGATGGGGAATGACCCCACCTCGAGCGTCGTTGACGGGTGGGGGCGGGCCCACGATCATGAGAATCTCTGGGTCGCGGGGGCACCGGCGCAGGTGAGCGCCTCCTGCTGTAACGGCACGCTCACCTTCGCCGCCGTCGGCGTTCGGACCGCGTCGGCGATCGCCAAGGGCTGAGGCGCCCGTAGAGAACCCGTTGGTCCGGGGCCCCGTCCAGCGCGGGGCCCCTTTGTTTGCCGAGGGTCCGGCGGCAGTTTCAAGGGATGCGTTCTTCCTCCCCTTCCCTGCTTCGCATGCGCCCGCTCTCGACCCGCCTTGTGGCCCCGGCCTCCGCGGCCAGCACCATGGCCGCCCTGCTGGCCGCCCTCCTCGTGACTCCCACTACGGGGACCGCGCAGGCCCGCCAGCTGACCGCCGACGATTATGCCCGCGCCGAGAAGGCGCTGGGCTTCAATACCCAACAGCTGGTGAGCAATACGGGCGTGCAGCCCAGCTGGCTCCCCGACGGCCGCTTCAGCTATCGCGTCCGGCAGGCCGATGGGACGTCGCCGCTGATCCTGGTCGATCCGGCGAAGGGGACCAAAACGAACTGTGCCACCGATACAGCGGCCTGCAGCGGCATCCCGGCCGCGGCGCCCGGCGCGCCCGGTGGGCGCCGCCGAGGCGGCCCGCCGGAGATTGTCTCACCGGACGGCACCAAGGCCGCGTTCATTCGGAATTGGAATCTCTGGGTGCGCGACGTGGCTTCGAACGCCGAAACGGCAGTGACCACCGACGGCATCAAGGACTTCGGCTACGCCACCGACAACGCCGGCTGGGTGCATTCGGACCGCGCGATTCTTGAATGGTCACCGGACTCGAAGAAGATCGCGACCTTCCAGCAGGATCAGCGCAACGTGGGCGAGATGTACATGGTGCGCACCAAGGTGGGGCATCCCGAGCTGAGCGCGTGGAAGTATCCGCTCCCCGGCGACAGCGTGGTCACCATGATCCATCGCGTGATCATTGATCTGTCGGGGAGTGCGCCGAAGGTGGTGCGCTTCAAGATGGGACCGGATCAGCACCGCTCCACCGTGTGCGATCACATCTCATGCGGTGGCGAGTTCACCGACGTGCAGTGGTACCCCGATGGCAGCAAGCTGGCCTTCGTGTCGTCCTCGCGTGACCACAAGGTCGCCACGCTGCGCGTTGCCGATGCGGCAACTGGCGACATTCGCGATGTGCTGCGCGAAGAGGTGAAGACGCAGTACGAATCTGGTGCCAACACGCCGAACTGGCGCGTCCTGCCCGCCACCAACGAAGTCATCTGGTTCTCTGAACGCGATGACTGGGGACAGCTCTATCTCTACGACCTCACCACGGGCGCCCTCAAGAAGGCGATCACCAGTGGCGTGGGCAATGTGGTCTCCATTGCCCACCTCGACGAGAAGACACGGCAGCTGTGGTTCGTCGGCGTGGGGAAGGACACGACGCGCGATCCGTACTTCAAGCACTTCTATCGCATTGGGCTCGACGGGAAGGGGCTGACGTTACTGACGCCGGAGGATGGCGATCACAGCGTCACCCTGTCGCCGAATGGGGCCGTGCTCGTGGACAGCTGGTCGCGTCCGGACCTGCCACCCACGACCACCCTGCGGCAGGCCACAACCGGCAAACTCATTGCCACCCTCGAAACCGGCGACATCAGCAAGCTGCTCGCCACGGGCTGGCGCCCGCCCACGCGGATCACGGTGAAGGCGCGCGATGGGAAGACCACGCTCTACGGGCTGATGTATACGCCGAGCGCGATGGACTCCAGCAAGACGTACCCGATCATCAATTACATCTACCCTGGCCCGCAGACCGGGAGCGTGGGGAGCCGGTCGTTCAGCGCCGCGCGTGGCGACCATCAGGCGCTCGCCAACCTCGGCTTCATTGTCGTGCAGATCGATGGCATGGGGACGCCGTTCCGCTCCAAGTCGTTCCACGATGCGTACTACGGCCGCATGGGGGACAACACGCTCCCCGATCAGGTCGCAGGGATGAAGGAGCTCGCCGCGCGCTATCGGTTCATGGACATCTCGCGCGCCGGCATGTGGGGCCATTCGGGCGGTGGGTTCGCAACGGCAGACGCGATGTTCCGGTATCCCGACTTCTTCAAGGTGGGGATTGCCGAATCCGGGAATCATGAGAACCGGAACTATGAAGACGACTGGGGCGAGCGCTACCACGGGCTGCTCGTGCGCGGCCCGAACGGCGGGGACAACTACGACGCCGAAGCCAACCAAACGTTGGCGAAGAACCTGAAGGGGAAGCTGATGCTCGCGCATGGCACGCTGGATGACAACGTGCCGCCTGACAACACGCTGCTGGTGGTCGATGCCCTGATCAAGGCCGGCAAGGATTTCGATCTGGTCATGATTCCGAATGCGGCGCACGGCTACGGTGCGGCGAGCAACTACATGATGCGGCGGCGGTGGGATTACTTCGTGCAGCATCTGATGGGGGCGACGCCGCCGAAGGAATATCAGATCGGCCCAAAGCAAAATCCGTGAGCACGTCCGCCCCGGTGATGGAGATCTTCCGCGAGTTCACCTTCGAAGCGGCGCATCGGTTGCCGAATCTGCCGCCGGAGCACAAGTGCAGCCGTCTGCATGGCCACAGCTTTCGGGTGACCGTGCAGGTGGCAGGCCCCCTGCATCCGGTGGAAGGGTGGGTGATGGATTTCGCGGAGTTGAAGCGCGCCTTTCAGCCATTGCATGATCGGTTGGACCATCACTACCTGAACGAGATCGAAGGGCTCGAGAACCCCACCAGCGAAGTGCTGGCCCGGTGGATCTGGACGCGCCTGGCCCCGACCCTCCCCGGTCTCACGGAAATCGTGGTGCGCGAAACGTGCACCAGCGGCTGCGTGTACCGCGGGCACTGAACACCGTTTCACTCCGGATCGTATGCAGCGACGTGATTTTGCCCGCACCGTGTCCACACTCGCTGCCGCGGCGGCGGTCCCGCGCGGTGCGTGGGCGCTTGGCCGGTCGACGCCCGCAACGCCATCTGCGCCGCCGCGTGTGAATGGCGATCGGCTGAATGGCCATCTGGCGGCCCTCAGCGCCTTTGGCCGCAACCCACAAGGCGGTGTGACGCGCCTCGCCTACACCGCGCCCGATCTGGCGGCGCGCGCGTATGCGATGGACCGGATGCGCGAGGCAGGGCTGACCATTCGCGTCGACTCCGCCGGCAATATTTTTGGCCGCCGAGCGGGCAGCGACGCCTCCGCGCGTCCGATCGTCTTCGGTTCGCATGTCGATTCCGTCCCAGAGGGCGGGAACTACGATGGACCGGTTGGGGTGTTCGGGGCGATTGAAGTCGCGCGCACGCTCCAGGAGCAGCAGATCACCACGCGGCATCCGCTCGAGGTGGTGATCTGGC
>JBEIUK010000113.1:0-9269 GCA_040374415.1 Gemmatimonadaceae bacterium
GGCCCGACGGGCCACGCAGTCGACGGGACAGCTGCCGAAGGAAGGGTGCAAATCTATGCAGACTGGCTGCATACAGGCACCCCGGGCGGTACATTCGCGCATGCCTCGCCCGGACCCCTCGCCCCAGCCCCTCGCGGCTCCGCTGACGCTCACCACGAGCCAGCGCCTCCGTTCCATTGTCGGCGGCTCCATTGGCAACCTCGTGGAGTGGTACGACTGGTACGTCTACTCGGCCTTCTCGCTCTATTTCGCGAAGGCCTTTTTCCCGCCCGCCAGCCAGACCGCGCAGCTGCTCAATACGGCAGCGGTCTTTGCGGTGGGCTTCTTCATGCGGCCGGTAGGCGGATGGCTGCTGGGGCGTTACGCCGACAAGCATGGGCGCCGCGCGGCGTTGAGCGCGTCGGTGCTGTTGATGTGCGGGGGCTCGCTGCTGATTGCCTGCGCGCCGACGTATGCATCGGCGGGGGTGCTGTCGCCGGTGCTGCTGGTGCTGGCGCGGTTGCTGCAAGGGATCAGCGTGGGCGGTGAGTATGGCGCGAGCGCGACGTATCTGAGCGAGATGGCGGGTACCGGCCGTCGCGGTTTTTGGTCGAGCTTTCAGTATGTCACGCTGATTGGCGGCCAGCTGTTGGCGCTGGCGGTGCTGTTGGTGCTGCAGCGCTATCTGGCCCCGGAGGCGCTCGATACGTGGGGATGGCGCGTGCCGTTCTTCATCGGTGCGGCCTGTGCGGTGGTGGCCCTGCGGATGCGCTCGAGTCTGATGGAATCGCATGACTTCCATGCAGCGAAACAGGCCGGTGCGACGCAGCTCACCGGATGGGCGGCGTTGCGGGCGCATCCGCGCGCGGTGGCGACGGTGGTGGGGCTGACCGCGGGTGGCACGGTGGCCTTCTATACATTTACGACCTATGCGCAGAAGTTTCTCGTGAATACGGCCGGGTTCAGCAAGACGGATGCGACGTTCATCTCGGCCATGTCGCTCATGCTGTTCACCGTGATCCAGCCGATCGTGGGGGCGCTCTCGGATCGGATTGGTCGGCGTCCGGTCCTGATGTCGTTTGCCGTGTTGGCGACGTTCGGGACGATTCCGGTGATGCGCGCGCTGGCGGCATCGCGCACGGTGTCGGAGGCGCTGGGACTCCTGTGTCTCGCACTCCTGGCGATCAGTGGCTACACCTCGATCAATGCGGTGGTGAAGGCGGAGCTCTTCCCCGCCGGGATGCGTGCGTTGGGCGTGGGCTTCCCCTACGCGGTGGCGGTGTCGCTTTTTGGGGGCACGGCCGAGTATGTGGCGCTCTGGTTCAAGCAGGCCGGGCATGAGGAATGGTTTTACGCCTACGTGACCGCGTGTGCGCTGGCGAGTCTCGTGGTGTACTGGCTGATGCCGGAGACGCGCACGCGCCTGGACGAGGACACCGCCATGAAGTCCGTCGCATGATGCCGATCAGCTATGCCGACGTGTGTGCCGCACGCGAACGGATCGCCGCGCATCTGTCGCCGTCACCGGCCATGCACTATCCGTTGCTTGATGCACTGGTGGGCCATGGGGTGACGGTGTGGGTGAAGCATGAGAATCATCTGCCGATCAATTCGTTCAAGGTGCGCAATGCGACATCAGCGCTGACGGCGCTGTTGGCGCGCGACCCGGCGGCGGCGGCGCGAGGCGTGATCGCGGCGTCGACGGGGAACCATGGGCAAGGGCTCGCCTGGGCCGGCGCGCGGCTTGGCGTACCGGTCACGATTTGTGTTCCCGTGGGGAACAACCCGGAGAAGAGCGCCGTCATTGAATCGTATGGCGCACGGCTGATTGAGGTGGGTGACAGTTATGATGGCGCGATTGCCGCCTGTGGGGAGATGGCGGAGCGCGAGGGGCTCACGTTAGTGCACTCCACCAATCATCTCGACGTGATGGCGGGCGCCGGCACGATGACGGCCGAGTTCCTCGAGCAGGTGCCGCAGCTCGATGCGGTGATCATGGCGCTGGGGGGCGGTTCGCAGTGCGTGGGGGCGATCGCGGTGCGCGACGTGGTGCGTCCGTCGCTGGCGGTCTATGCCGTGCAAAGTGAAGGGGCGACGGCGCAGCATGATGCGTGGCGCGACGGTACCGCGCGGCAGGGGGCCCCGGTGAAGACCTTCGCCGAGGGGATCGCGACGGGCGCGACGTACACGATGACACGGGACGCGCTGCGTGCGGGGCTCACCGATTTCGTACTGGTGAGCGAAGACGCGATGGCGCAGGGGGTCCGTGACCTGCTCCGCATCACGCACAATGTGGCGGAGGGCGCGGGGGCGGCGGGGCTAGCGGCGGTGCAGCAGCTCGCGCCGCAATTGGCCGGGAAGACGGTGGGGATTGTGTTGTGCGGTGGCAATCTCGCCACCGATCGTCTGCGGATCATTCTCGACGGCCGCACGCCGTAGCGGCGGCGTGCCATAGCGGCGTCGTGCCCTCGGCGCGCTGCGCCCCTGCGGCTTATGCGCGCGGGTGCGCCTGCCGGTAGACTTTTTTGAGGCGGTCCACGCTGGTGTGCGTATAGATCTGCGTGGTGGAGATGCTGGCGTGGCCGAGCAGCTCCTGCACGGCGCGCAGATCGGCGCCGGCATCGACGAGATGCGTGGCGAATGAATGCCGGAGCGCGTGCGTGGAGAGCCCGGCACCTTCATCGACCGCCTGCAGCAGCCCAACCATGGCGTGCTGAATGCCCCGCGGGGACAGCCGCGTCCCGCGATCGCTCAGAAAGACGGCTCCGCGCGCGGCGGGTGCGGCCCGGCTGGCGCTGAGCGCTGCCAGCCGACGATCGCGTACCACGAGATACTGGCGCAACGCGCGCTGGGCATGATCGCCAATGGGCACAATGCGCTCTTTCCGCCCTTTGCCGCGCACCTTCACCTGCTGTGAAACCAGATCGAGATCTTTGAGATCGACCCCACGCAGCTCGGAGAGACGCAGCCCGCTGGAATAGAACAGCTCCAGCATGGCGAGGTTTCGCACGTCTCCGAAATCGCCTGACTGGGCGCGGGTGCTGGCATGCTGCAGCAACGCCTCGGCCTGTTGCCGATCGAGGTAGCCGGGAAGCGTCCGCGCCAATCGTGGGGAGCCTACGGCGCGTGCGGGGTTGACCTCGACCCGCTCATCGCGATGCATCCAGCGATAGAAGCTACGGACCGCAGAGAGCGCGCGGGCGATGGAGCGTTTGGCGAGTCCCCGGCGGGTGGCATAGGCCATGTAGCCGCGGATCTCGGTGCGACCGAGGCTGTTCCAGTCCCAACTGGTCGCGCCGCGACTGGCGGCGAGAAAGGTGCAGACATCACGCAGATCCCGCCGGTAAGCAGCGAGGGTGTGCGGCGAGAGATCCCGCTCCTTCTCGAGATGCTCGAGGAATTCCTCGACCGCCGACGGCAGCGGCGCGTCAGCCGGTGGCACTGGCCGTGACAGTATCGACGGCTACGGCGTGCAGGCCATGCGCTGCGCGCCAGGTGGCGAGGGCCTCGAGGGCCCGGGCCGCGTAGGCCTCGCGCTTCCGCACCTTGTCACGCAGGAGCGCCGGGGGGACATCGGTCAGCTCGTCGAGCAGGCCGAAATTGGCGTTCATGGGCTGGAAGTGCTTCGGGTCCGCTTCCCGGAGATAGCGATAGAGGGCGCCCAGCATGGTGATGGGGGGCGGCACGACCGGTTCGTCGCCGGCCAACTGCCGAGCGAGATTGATGCCCGCAAGGATCCCCGTCGCACTCGACTCCGTGTACCCTTCCACGCCGGTGAGCTGCCCGGCGAACATCACCGTGGGCGCATCGCGCAACGCGAGCTGCGGGGCGAGTGTCGCTGGGGCGTTGAGATATGCGTTCCGATGAATGGAGCCGAAGCGGAGAAACTCCGCGTTCGCGAGCCCTGGGATCATGCGAAAGACACGTTGCTGCTCGGGAATGCGCAGCCGGGTTTGGAAGCCCACGAGATTCCACATGCGGCCACCGCGATCTTCCATACGCAGCTGCGCCACGGCCCACGGGCGACTGTTGCTCCGGGGATCGCGCAAGCCAATGGGCTTCATGGGGCCGAAACGGAGCGACTCCCGCCCGCGTCGCGCCATTTCCTCCACCGGCATGCACCCTTCGAAGTACGGCACTTCATCGAAGGCGTGCGCCGTGAACTGATCGGCGGTGGTCAGCGCATCGATGAACGCTTCGTACTCATCGCGGGTGAACGGGCAGTTCAGATACGCCCCTTCCTCGCCGGCATCGGCCATCGTTTCCTTGCCCCATCGCGATGCCCGGAAGGCGATCGCGGGATCAATCGACTCGGCGGCGATGACCGGCGCGATGGCATCGTAGAAGGCGAGCGCGTCGACTCCGAGTCGCGTCCGAATCGTTTCGGCGAGGGCATCGGAGGTGAGTGGCCCGGTCGCGATGATGCCGACGTCGGGGAGTGCCGTGACCTCGTCGCGCGAGACCGTGATGAGCGGATGGGCCAGAATGCGGGCTTGGACCGCCTCGGCGAAGAGCTCCCGGTCGACGGTGAGGGCCGTCCCGCCCGGGACACGGGCCCCATCGGCGCAATCGAGAATGAGCGAGCCCAGCGCACGCATCTCGGCCTTGAGGAGGCCGTGCGCGTTCGTCGTTTCGGTGCTCTTAAAGGTGTTCGAGCAGACGAGCTCACCCAACCGCTCGGTGCGATGCGCGGCGGTGGAACGGACCGGTCGCATTTCATGCAACCGAACGGGGATTCCGCGCTGGGCGAGCTGCCAGGCAGCTTCCGAACCCGCCAACCCGCCGCCGACGACGGTGACTTCTTGCATGGCCATGGCTGCAAAGTAACGCGGGCTGCTCTGATCGACAGGGCAGCCCGCGTAGTGTTTATGCGACCTCGGCGACGACGTCCGCCTCGTCCGGCGCGGCGACGTCCCACTCGTTGGTGCACTTGAGACACTTTCGGAAATGGCCGCGGGTCTTGTTGCTCTTGGCTTCCGCCCCTGCATACCCGCACTCGGGGCAGACATCGGCGACCGGCCGATCCCAGACCACGAAGTCACACTTCGGATAGTTCTCGCAGCCAAAGAACGCTTTGCCACGCTTCTTGCTGCGCCGTTCGGCGATCTCGCCGCCGTCCTTGGGGCACATGACGCCGGTGGGCATGGAGCGCGTCCCACGACACTTGGGGAACTTGCTGCACCCGAGGAAGTCGCCGGAGCGACCGCGCCGGATGACCATGGGCTCGCCGCACTCCTGACAGAGATATTTGGTCAGCTCGGCGGGCTTCTTTTCACCCTTAATGGGGCGCGTGTACTTGCACACCTTCGGATGGTTTTCGCAGGCCACAAAGGGCCCGAAGAACCCACCCTTGGCCACGAGACGCCCACCACACTCCGGGCACTTCTCCGTGGTCAGGCTGGAGAGGTCGTAGGCCTCGCCAATGAGCACATCAAGATCGTCGTCGTTGAGCGTGCGCTGGAACGGCGTCCAGAAATCACCGAGGGCGCGCACCCAGCCAATTTCGCCGTCGGCAATCTTATCGAGCTCCTCTTCCATCTTCGCCGTGAAGAGCACGTTGAAGACATCCGGGAACTTCCGCACCATGACCTTCTCGACGGTTTCGCCGAGGGTCGTGGGGAAGAAGCGCCGCTGGGTGAGTTCGACGTAGCGCCGGTCGGCGAGGACCGAGATGATCGACGCGTAGGTGGACGGTCGACCGATGCCAAGGCGCTCGAGTTCCTTCACGAGCGAGGCTTCGGAGAAACGCGGCGGCGGCTCGGTGAAGTGCTGCGTGGGGGTGATAGCCGAGACCGGCACACTTTCCCCCACCTCGAGAATCGGCAGGGCCTGTTCGTCTTCGAGGGCCTTGGCCTCACCCTCTTCGCGGGCTTCGCGATAGAGCTTGAGATAGCCGTCGAATTTCACGACGGAGCCGGTGGCGCGGAACAGGAACTGCTGCCCCTTGGCCGGGATGTCAAAATCGACGGTCGTGGTATCGAAGACCGCGGGCGCCATCTGCGAGGCCATGAACCGCTTCCAGATCAGTTCATACAGCTTGAACTGGTCGGCGGTGAGGTATTTCTGCACGCGCTCAGGGCGCCGAGCCGGATCCGTGGGGCGCACGCCTTCATGCGCATCCTGGGCGTTCGCCTTGCCGCTCGGATAGAGCTGCGGACCGTCGGCGAGATACGGTGCCCCATGTTCGGCACGCAGCCAATCCCGCGCGGCGGCGGCGGCCGTTTCGGAGACCCGCGACGAGTCGGTTCGCATGTAGGTGATGAGACCGACGGCCCCGTCCTCCCCACCGATATCAATACCTTCGTAAAGATCCTGCGCGAGGCGCATGGTCCGCTTGGAGCCAAAGCTCAGCTTCTTCGCGGCTTCCTGCTGCAGCGTCGACGTCGTGAAGGGCGCAGCGGGGTTTTTGCGCCGCTCGCGACGCTTGACCTCCGTGACCGGAAACGCCGTACGACCACGCAGCGCCGAGAGAATCTGTTCGGCGCCCGCACCGGAGGTGATCTCCGGCTTCTTGCCGTCGACGTGATGGAGCTTGGCGACGAACGCCTGCGTCCCCTTTTGGAGATCGGCGGCGATGGACCAGTACTCCACCGGCGTGAAGGCGCGGATATCGCGCTCACGTTCCACGATGAGGCGCAGGGCTACTGTCTGCACGCGCCCGGCGGAGAGTCCCTTCTTGACCGTCTTCCAGAGCACCGGGCTGGCCTTGTAGCCGACCAGGCGATCGAGGACGCGGCGCGCCTGCTGCGCTTCCACCTTGCGGTTGTCGATGTCCATGGGATTCGCCATGGACTTCTGTACGGCGTCCTTGGTGATCTCATGGAACATCACGCGCCGGATCGGCGCCGAGACCGCATGGCGCTTGGGCTGCGTGAAATACTGTTCGACGTGCCAGCCGATGGCCTCGCCTTCGCGATCAGGGTCGGTGGCGATAAAGATCTCGCGGGCGCCCTTGGCGATCTTCTTGAGATCGGTGAGAATGTCTTCCTTGCCTTCGACCGTGACGTAGTCCGGTGCGAAGCCATGTTCGATATCGATCCCGAGCTTCTTGGCGGGGAGATCACGCACGTGGCCGACGGTGGCGCGCACCGTGTAGCCGCGTCCGAGGTATTTCCCGATGGTCTTGGCCTTGGCGGGGGACTCCACAATCACCAGGGCGGTGCCGCCGGCTGGAGCGGGTCCTTCGTCGAGCTCCGGCTCGAGCCGCGCGACCGACTTTCTGGCCGTGGCGCGTGACACCTTGGCGGCGGACTTGGTCGCCGACTTCGCGGCCGACTTGGTCGCCGTCTTGCTGGCGGTTTTCGCCGCCGATGCGCTGGGCGCGCGCTTCGCGGCCGCCTTTTTGGCGGTTGTCTTTTTCGCCGCGACCTTTCGAGGTGCGGCGGCCGACGGGGCCGCCTTCGGGGTCGGCTTCGCGGCCGACTTCGTGGCGGCTTTTTTCGCTGGAGTCATCAGATCAGTGTACCTGCGAGCGCTCATGTCCCCCGGTCAGGTCGTCCACGCCCGCGTCATCGACGAGGGCACGGATTTCGGCGAGGCCGATCCGACCATCCACATGGGTTAATGCGCGCTCAATCAACTGCTCGAATTCGTGAAAGCTGATCGCGCCGGACGCGCCCAGCAGAACTAGATACCCCCACGCTTCGGCGGTAAAGCGGCCGCGTTCGTGTGGCCCTTGTACCCGCAAGGGAGCCACCCGGACCGCGTCAACCGTCGCCATCTGCTGGGCGGGAGCAATATCGCTATACAATAGGGTGAGGATCTCACCGATTTGCCGCCGGTCGTATCCTTGCGCGGCAAGGTACGCTTCGACCTCAACTATATCAGTGTCGGCCGTGAAGCGTTCGCGCAAATCTGCCACCAGCGGGGTCCATCGATCGTCCATGGCCTAACCTATCCTCATGGAGTCACGCGCGGCAAGCGCCACAATTTGTTTTACAACTCGTTGTGAATCAACGACTTCCACGTTTATGGTCAAATCGGCCTGATTATAGAGGGCCTCGCGGCGCTCCCAAAGCGCTTCCATGCTCGCTTTGGGATCAGACGTTTTCAGCAAGGGACGTACCACACGTGCCCGGGACAACCGCCGGAGTGCTGTCGCGGTTGAAATTCGCAAATGCACGATCTGGCCCGGTGGCCGGACGAGATCAACGACCTCCGGACTGGTAATCCACCCGCCGCCAGGGGCGAGGACCGTGGACGGGGCGGTGACGAGTTCGCGGGTCAGGGCGACCTCGCGGGCTCGGAAGGCGGCCTCCCCGAATTCGCTGAACTGGCGGGCGATGGATTTGCCCATGCGCCGTTCCAGTTCAACATCAAAGTCCAGAAAGGGCCAGCCGAGGGCTTTGGCGACGAGCTTGCCGATGGTGGACTTGCCGGCGCCGGGGAGCCCGACGAGCACGAGGTGCCCGTGGCGAGACCGGTCAGACGAGTCGTTCATCCAGGCGCGCGAGGTACGCGTCGAGGTTGCGTTGCACCTCGAGCAACGAGTCTCCGCCGCACTTTTCGAGCAGGGCATCGGCCAGGATGAACGCCGCCATCGCTTCGGCAATGACCCCCATCGCGGGGACGGCGGTCACGTCGCTGCGTTCGGCTACCGCGGCCGCGGCCGTTCCGGTCGCGACGTCGACGGTGCCGAGGGGGCGCATGAGGGTGGAGATCGGCTTCATGGCCACACGGATAACCAGTTCTTCACCCGTGGTCATGCCGCCTTCGGTGCCACCGGCCCGGTTGGTGCGGCGACGGACATGTCCCGCACGTGTACGCCCTGGGGCGGCCTCGATTTCGTCATGCACCTCGCTGCCCAACCGACGGGCCGTTTCGAAGCCCAGGCCGATCTCCACGCCTTTGACGGCCGGAATCGAGAGCATGGCCTGCGCGAGACGGCCATCGAGGCGTCGATCCCAGGAGACATGGGAGCCGAGTCCAACGGGGAGGCCGGTCACGACGACTTCGCAGATGCCGCCGAGGGTGTTCCCTTCCGCTTTGGCGGCATCGATGCGGGCGATCATGGCCTGCTCGGCCTCGGGGTCGAGGGTCCGAAGCGGCGAGGCGTCGGCAGCGGCGTTCAGGTCGGCCGGGAGTGGGTCTGGGCGGACGGCATCGACCCCGCCCAAGTGTACGAGATGCGAGCCGACCTGGACGCCCACTTCGCGAAGGAGCACGCGGCAGACGGCGCCGGCGGCGACCCGGGCGGTTGTTTCGCGGGCGGAGGCGCGCTCGAGGATGTCCCGCGCGTCGGTCCGATCGTACTTCAGGATCCCCGTCAGGTCAGCATGGCCGGGACGGAC
>JBEIUK010000100.1:0-10028 GCA_040374415.1 Gemmatimonadaceae bacterium
ATCTTGCTGCGCGCGGTTGAAGCGGTGAATCTCGTCAATGAAGAGGATCGTGCCGCGCCCAAGATCCCGGCGGCGCTCCGCCTCAGCCACCACGTCACGCACCCGGGCGACCCCATCGCTGACGGCACTGAAGGCGACGAAAGCCGCGTCCGCCGACTGCGCGAGCAGGCGGGCGAGGGTGGTCTTTCCCACGCCCGGTGGCCCCCAAAAGACCATGGAGTCGACACGACCGCGCGAGAGCGCTTCACGCAGCGGCATCCCCGGCCCGAGGAGATGCTGCTGCCCGACGTACTCCTCGAGCGTGCGCGGCCGCAGCCGTGCGGCCAACGGCTCGGCCACCCGCTCTGCAAAGAGGGAGCGGTCGGAGGGGTTGCCAGTGCCGCCCTTTGTTGAACGGGCGCTCATCCGCGCGGGGGCTGCGCGTCGGCGACGAGCTGGGGCAGCTGGGCGAGCAGCAGCGCGGGGGTATTGCAAGCCGGGTCCGCCAGCACCTGATCCAGCAGCCGAGCGAGCAGCTGGCCCATGTGCGGACCCGGGCGCACCCCCGCTTTCCGCAGGTCATCACCGTCGATGGCGAGGTCGGCGACTTCAATGGGCTCGTGGAAGGCCACGTGCGTCAGCTGACGATAGAGCCCGATGACCGTCCGCGGCGACGGGACATGCGGACCGGAGGCGGTCGCCCAGCGGGCCGCCGCCAGCCGCACAAACGCGTTCACCCGCAGGCGCCCAATCGCCGCCGCCAACCGACGGAGCGCTTCGCCGGACAAATTGGTGCCGCTTGCCAGCTGGGCCCCAAGCTCCGTCCCATACCGCGCCCACCGGTCAACCAGTGCGCTGATCCACGCGGTGTCCTGATTCGAAAACCGAAGCGCCTTGAGCGCCGGTTCACAGCCACCGCTCGGGACGGCACTGAACAGCGCCGCGATCCGCAAGCTGCGTCGCATCGGCCGCGTGGCGAATCCGGGGCGTGGCAACCGGTCGATGGCTTGCAGTACGTCGTCGCCCACCGTCGCCAGCGAGGGAATGAGCGCCGCGAAGGCGCCGGCATCCCGCCAACGCGCAAAGGCCACCGATGGTCGCGCCACTTGCTCCATCGTCTTCTCCAACTCCTGCTTCACCCGTTCCGGCGACAACCGCGCCAAAAAGGGCGCACTGGCGACGATCGCCTGCCAGGTCGCCGGATCGATGGCAAAGCCCAGCCGAGAGGCAAATCGGATGGCGCGGAGTGCCCGCAGGCGGTCTTCGGTCATCCGGGCATCCGGCACACCAACCGCGCGGACCACCCCGCGCGCTAAATCGGCCTGCCCGCCGAACGGATCGTAGAGGGTCCGCGCGATCGGGTCGTAGGCGATGGCGTTGATCGTGAGGTCCCGTCGGGCCAAGTCATCGTCGAGCGAAGCCCCGAACTCCACGACGGCATGGCGACCGTCGTGCTGCACGTCCCGGCGAAAGGTCGTGACCTCATGCATGACCCCGGCGGCGTCGAGTACCCCAATGGTCCCAAACTCAATCCCCACCGGGATGGTCCGGGCAAACAGCCGGCGGACCTGGGGCGGGGTCGCCGAGGTCGCGAGATCCCAATCCAGATGTGCCTGTCCCAACAGCGCATCCCGGACGGCCCCGCCCACGCACCAGGCCTCATGCCCCGCCCGGCGGAGCGTCTGCACGATCTCCACGACGGCCGTGGGCGGCTCGAGCGTGACGGTGGGCGGCACGGCGCGTGACGACCCCACTGCGGCGTGAGCGTCCGAGGACGGCCGCGCGCCCAGGCCGGAGGACTCGTCCGGGGTTAGCCGCAGAGGACGCTGCCGCCGTTGACGTTCAGGATCTCGCCGGTGACATGCCGGGCCAGCGGGCTGGCCAGGAACAGGATCGGACCGGCGATATCGGTGGGTGACGCGACCCGCCCCAAGGGGATGTTCGCTTCAATCCGCGCACGCCCGGCCTCGGCAAAGGGGAGGACCACGGCGTCCGTATCGACCCACCCCGGCGCGACGCTGTTCACGGTGATGTCCCGGGGACCGAGCTCAACCGCCAGCGATTTCACGAACGAAATCATGGCACCCTTGGACGCGGCGTAATCCGCGTGCCCCGCCTCGCCCCGCTGGCCGGCGGTGCTCGACACGAAGATCAGCCGTCCGCCCGGGGCCATCACACGAACGGCCGCCCGGGCACCATAGAACATGCCGTCGAGATTCACCCGCAACGTTTGGTGCCACCGTTCCGCATCCAGACTTTCCACAGCGACCGGATGCGGCGGCCAAATGCCCGAGTTACCCACAAAGATATCGAGGCCACCAAAGTGCTCGACGGCCGCCTGCACGAAGGCGTCATTGGCCTCCACCGTCGCCAAGTCCCCCGCCACCGCAAACGCGCGGACGCCAAGCGCCTGCAGTTCCGCCACCAACGCCTCGGCCTCGTCGGTCCGACTCCGATAGGCGATTCCCACATCCGCACCGGCCGCGGCGAGCATCCGGGCGGTAGCCGCCCCGATTCCCCGCGAACCACCCGTCACCAGCGCCCGCTTCCCGTGCAGCGAAATCATCGAGCAACCCTCAGAAACCACTTAAAGTGAATGCGCCTAACTCTCTTCACCACAGATTCTTACGGTAAACAGACTAGAGCGATGCTTCGATCGCATCACAGATCGCATGCTCGATGCACAGATGCAGCTCCTGGGCCCGATCGGTACGCGTTGTGGGAATAATAATATTGTGATCTGCGAGCGCCCGAAGCGCGCCGCCGTCCCGCGCCGAGAATGCCAGGACGGGGACCCCTTTGGTCCGGGCGGCTTCGGCCGCTATTAAGACATTCGGGGAGTTGCCGCTTGTGGAATGAATGATCAGGAGATCGCCAGGCTTCGCGAGCGCTTCGACCTGTCGCGAAAAAATGTGATCAAATCCGAAATCATTCCCCGTCGCGGTGAGCAGGGATGTGTCTGTGGTGAGGGCGATCGCCGGGTAGGCCCGCCGGTTCCGCATGTAGCGCACGACGTACTCAGTGGCCATGTGCTGGGCATCCGCCGCCGAGCCGCCGTTCCCGCAGAAGAAGATCGTGCCGCCGGAGGCGACGGTGCGCCGTACCATGGCCAGCGCTTCGTCGATCGCCCCCTCGAGCTCCTGGGCGGTGCGACGGGCCGTGTCCGCCAGCTCCAGGAGGGCGGCCACTGGCGACAATGCGGGAATGCTCTTGGACTCGGAACTCATCGGTTGCTGCCCCCGTCTATGGCCCTTCCGGCGACGGACCCCATGCCCGTCACCGTGCTGCCCCTCACTCGCGCCTGCCGCTGCCGTGCCCGCTGCCGTGCCCGCTGCCGTGCCCGCTGCGGTTGCCGTCAGCCACCGAAGAGGCGACGCACCCGATCCATCGCACTGGTGGCCATCGCGGGGACCGGATCCAGCGAATGGCCACTCAGTAACCGATCCGGGTTCAGCCGGGTCAGCAGTTCGGCCTGCACCTGCCCGCCATGGGCGATCATCCAATCCCGGACAGCGGCAATCGATCGGTCATCGCCATGATTGTCCGAGGCGACCAGATCGATCAGGCCGTCGGCCAACATAGCGCGCGCCATCACCGCGTGCTGCCCTTTCCGTTCCAGGGCGCGGGCCTCCACCTGAATGACCACCCCAAAAGCGCGCCAGCTCTGGACCATCTCGAGCGTGCATCCAAGATACCGTTCGGGATGCGTCACGACGGGCACAAACCCACTGGTGACCAGCCGGTGAAGCTCGGCGGTCGCCCCGGGCGGTAAGGGGCCGCGACTGAACTCCACGAGCAGGGCCCGCGTGCCGGCCAGCGTGAGCCCCGGCATTGAGAGATCGACCCCGGGAGAATCCAGCAGAATCTCGAATCCCAGGTGCAGCGCCGGTCCCTCCGGCACCGCAGCCTTGAGGAGCGCCAGCCGCTCCTGGTAGTCCGCGACAGGAGCCGTCGCTGCCCGCGAAGCGTTCCAATGGGGGGTACACACCACGGCCGTCACCCCCTCGGCCTTCATGCGGGTCAGGACAGGCACCGAGACCGCAAGCGACGGCGATCCGTCGTCGACCCCGGGGAGCAAATGGGAATGGATATCGATCATTCGGCCCTCCGGATGGATCGGCGCCGACAGGTGGCGGCGCCGGCGAACGGCACGTTCGGCATCGGTCGGTGCCGGCGCGTCCCCGGCCTCGGTGTCAGTGCGCGGTCCGGTCCGGCAGCGCCGCGATACGCGCCATCGCCTGCGCCGCCCGTTCTTCGAAGTCGACCCCCTGCGTGGCGGCCGCCTCAAAGGCGTAGGTCACCAAGGCATCCACGGACAACAGATCGAGCGCCGTGACCCGGGAGGTGGAGCCTGAGGCCAAGAGGCCGCTCAGCAGCCCTTCCCCCGCCTCGAGGCAGGCCGACCACACCTGTGAGGCCGGCTGGGCCGCATACGGCGCCAGCAATTCCGCCAGCCGAGCCTGCAGCGCGGCGGGTGGCGCGGGCTCCAGTGATGCAAGCCACGCCCCCACCGTTCCCGCTCCGCCCTGCTCCTCGGAGGACGTCATGGGCTCAGGCACCCGCCGCCAGTCGCGCCACGATGTCGCCCGCCGCCGCGATGGCCGTATCCAGCCGCGCGGCATCGACCCCAGCCTGAGCCATATGCGGCTTGCCACCGCCACGGCCGCCAACGGTCGCGGCCACCTCGCGCACGACGATGTCGGCCCGCAGCCCCTTGTCCCGGGCATCATCGGTCGAGACGGCCAGCAGCGCCCCCTTGCCGTCTTCCAGGGCGGCACCAAGCACGGCCACGCCACTCCCCAGCGCTTCACGGACCCCATCGCCGAGCGCCTGCAACGTCTTCACGTCGGGCACCTCAACGCGGGCGATGACCACCGAATAGCCGTGGACCTTCGACGCCGCCGCTACGAGCTGCTGCGCGAGCCCACCGCCGGCGCCACCGCCCCGCATGGCCTCGTCGAGCCGCTTTTCGAGCTGTTTCCGTTCCTCGAGGAGCGTATCGATCTTCTTCTCGATCTGCTCAATACCGCTCCCGAGCCCCGTCATCGGCACCTTGAAACGGCTGGCGACCTGCAGGAGCGCCCGCTCCCGGTCGGCCAGGAACTGAAACGCCCGCGGCCCGGTGACCGCCTCAATACGCCGCACGCCGGCCGCCACGCCCCCTTCCGACACAATCCGGAGCAGGCCGATCTCTGACGTGTTCCGGACATGGGTGCCGCCGCACAGTTCGACCGACAGTGACGGGATGTCGACCACCCGTACCACATCGCCGTACTTCTCGCCGAAGAGCGCCATCGCCCCATGGGCCACCGCATCGACATACGACTCCTCGCGCGTGGTGACCGGCACGGCCGACCAGATGCCGGCGTTCACGTCGGCTTCCACCGCCGCCAACTGGGCGGGGGTCATGGGACCACTGTGCGTGAAGTCGAAACGGAGCCGATCAGGGGCCACCAGCGATCCGGCCTGATGCACATGCTCGCCCAAGGCATGCCGGAGAGCGGCATGCAACAGGTGCGTCGCCGTGTGGTTGCGCTCGGTGTCGCGGCGCCGGTCGCGCGGCACCCGTGCGAGCACGGGGCCAAAAGTGATCTCACCCGTCACGGTACCGATCGCGGCGTTCCGGCCGTCGACCTTCCGGACGTCCGTGACCTCGACCTCCCACCCCGCCCCGATGATGCGGCCGTGGTCGGAGACCTGCCCACCGGACTCGGCATAGAAGGGCGTTTCGTGCAGCATGACCGCCACCCGACCGTCGGGGAGGACGCGCATGGCGTCCACCACGGTCTCAACGTCGGTCACATCGTATCCGACAAACCGCCCCGGCACGTCGGGCGCATGCGCCGCGCGGTCCCACTGCGACGCATCGGCGAACTCGTCGGCGCTCACCGTCAGCTGCCGCGACTTGCGCTCTTCCTGCGACTGGCGGCGCTGCCCCGAGAGGGCTTCATCGAAGCCGGCGATATCGACGAGGTAGCCACGCTCGCGGGCCATCAGTTCGGTCAAATCGATCGGGAAGCCGAACGTGTCATAGAGCCGGAAGGCATCTTCACCCGAGACCGTCCCGCGCAAGGCGGTCGATCCCTGCGTGGAGCCCAGCGGGGCAAGCTCCTCAAAGCGCGACATCCCGGCATCGATCGTCGCCAGGAAGCGCTCTTCCTCGGCGCGCGTGGTCTCCAGAATGTGCGCCCGACGAGCCTGCAGCTCGGGGTAGACGTCCTGCATGGTATTGATGAGCGTCTCCACCACGTGGACCAACGTCGGTTCACGCCGGCCGAGCAGCCACGCGTGCCGCACGGCGCGGCGGAGGATTCTGCGCAGCACATAGCCGCGGCCATCGTTGCTCGGGAAGATCCCATCGGCCAGCAAGAACGAAACGGCGCGCGCGTGGTCCGCCAGCACGCGGAACGACGCCGGGTCAATCTCGCGTCCATCCGGACCATGCGCGGTGCCAAGTCCAACACCCGGGCGGTACGGATAGGAGATCCCCACGACCTCTTCCACCGTGGCAATCAGCGGGCGGAAGGTGTCGGTGTGAAAGTTGTTCGTGACGCCCTGCATGACCGCCGCGATGCGCTCAAGCCCAGCGCCGGTGTCGACCGAGGGCTTGGGGAGCGGCACCAGCGTGCCATCGGGCTGCCGGTCGTACTGCATGAAGACGAGGTTCCAGATCTCGAGGAACCGTCCGGCTTCTGCCCCTTCCACAAAGGCGTCGAGGGAGTAGTCCTCAAGATCGGTCCGGGTCCACTCGCCGGAGGCGTCCTTCGGGAAGGCCCAGTCCGCGGCCACCTTGGCGAGATCGACATAGATCTCGGTGCACGGTCCACACGGGCCGGTGTCGGCCATCTGCCAGAAGTTGTCCTTCGCCCCGAGCCCGTAGATCCGGTTCTCCGGCACGTTGGCCACCTCCTTCCACAGCTGGCGCGCCTCATCGTCTTCATGGAAGACCGTCACGCGCAGATGCTCGCGCGGAATCTTCAGATCTTCGGTGATGAACTCCCACGCGAACTGGATCGCCTCGCGCTTGAAGTAATCGCCAAAGGAGAAGTTCCCCAGCATCTCAAAGAACGTGTGATGCCGCGCGGTGTGCCCCACCTGCTCGAGGTCGTTGTGCTTCCCCCCGGCGCGAACGCATTTCTGCGAGGTCGTGGCACGACGCTGCCCACCGGGCGGCTCTTCCATGCCCAGGAACACTTTCTTGAACTGCACCATCCCGGCGTTCGTGAACAGGAGGGTGGGATCATCCTGCGGCACGAGCGTGGAGCTCGGACGGATGGCGTGGCCTTGCTTCTCGAAGAAGGCGAGGAATCGGGAGCGGATTTCAGACGCGAGCATAGGGGCGGAAATATAGACAAATCCGGCGCGCGCGTGGTCATCACCGGCGACGCAATTCCCCGAGCACGGTCCGGATCACACCACTGGCGAAGCCCCGACGCTGCAGAAAGGCGACCAAACGCCGCTGGGCAACGGCCGGCTCGAGGCGTTCCAAGGACCGCCAGCGCTTCTCCGCCTGCGTCCGGCAGGTGGCCAATTCATCAAAGGAGTCGTCGGCCACCGCCTCGGCGATCGCCTGCTCCGTCCCCCTCGCCCCAATGCCTTTCCGACGGAGGACCTGCCGCACGCGTCCGGGGGCTTCCCCGCGCCGGAGTCGCGCCGAGGCTTCCGCCCGGGCCACCTCCTCGTCGGCCACGAGGCCGAGGGCAGCGACGCGATCGAGCGCCACGGCAATCAGCGCCGTGTCTGGCTCCAGACGACGGAGCCGGAGCTCCAGCTCCCGACGGGTGCGCCGGCTCCGGGCCAGCATATTGAGGATGCGGTCGATCAGGGCTGATATCGCCCCGGCGCGTCGGAGCAGCTCCACCTGCGCCGCATCCAGCGCGGCGCCAATCCGCGTTGCGCCGCACTCGGCCAACGCCTCGACCCCGACCACGCAGCGCCCCCCGGTGGAGAGGACCACGAGATACCGTCCCGGGGTGCGGGGCGATTCCCGGAGCTCCTGAACCGTGGCCGGGCCGGACGGAAAAAGAGCCGAGGGGTTACTCACAGTGAGCCGTGGTGATCCGGGCACCACGTCCCACCGCAAGCGACCCCTCGGCCCTTAGCGCATGGACGCACCGATGTCGCTCCGCGACGATCAGTCGTCGATTTCCTCCGGAGCGCCAGCCTGCTCCGCCACCTTCACCCCGAGGACGGCCTTCACCTTTTCCTCGACTTCCGCCATCAGCGTCGGGTTGTCCTTCAGGAACATCTTGGCGTTCTCACGCCCCTGCCCAATACGCTGGGTGCCGTAGCTGTACCAGGCACCGGCCTTGTCGATGATGCCCGCTTCCACGCCAATGTCGACCAGCAGCGAGGTGTGGCTGATCCCTTCGGCGTACATGATGTCGAACTCCGCCTGCTTGAACGGCGGGGCGACCTTGTTCTTGACGACCTTGACCCGCACATGCGAGCCAATGACGTCTTCCTTCTCCTTGACCGGGCCAATGCGGCGGATGTCGAGGCGGACCGAGGCGTAGAACTTGAGCGCCTTCCCGCCCGTCGTCGTTTCGGGGTTCCCGAACATGACGCCGATCTTTTCGCGGAGCTGGTTGATGAAGACCACCGACACCGTGGAGCGGGCCATCGCCCCGGTGAGCTTCCGGAGCGCCTGGCTCATGAGGCGCGCCTGCAAGCCCACGTGGGAATCGCCCATATCCCCTTCGATTTCCGCCTTCGGGACGAGCGCCGCGACCGAGTCGATCACGATGATGTCCACGGCGCCGGAGCGCACCAGAATCTCGCAGATCTCGAGCGCCTGCTCGCCCGTGTCTGGCTGCGAGATCAGGAGGTTCTCGATGTCGACACCCAGCTTCTTGGCGTATTCGGTATCGAGCGCATGCTCCGCGTCGATGTAGGCCGCCACGCCGCCCGTCTTCTGGGCATTGGCGACCACATGCAAGCAAAGCGTGGTCTTGCCGCTGGATTCCGGGCCGTAGATCTCCGTGATCCGGCCGCGGGGAATCCCGCCGACGCCAATGGCGGCGTCAAGGTTGATCGCACCCGTCGGGATCGATTCCACGCGCACTTTGGAATCGGTGCCCAAGCGCATGATGGAGCCCTTGCCGCAGCTCTTTTCAATTTGCGCGACTGCGAGCGCCAGGGCCTTGCGCTTGTCGTCTGTCATCGCCGTGCCCGCCATGGAATACCGCCGTCGTGTGAGAGGTGAAGCTGCCATGCCCTGGCCCGCGAGAATCTACCGGAACCGTCCGCCGCACCAAGGCCCGAATAAAATACGAAGGATGCACGATGTGGACAACTCCCCTGCGCTATTCAGTCATTTTGACCGAAAACGCATTGGAAATGTGCCGAATCCGGACCTGTTCCCCGGAAATCAGCACCCCGACCACGTCGAACTGGTAGCTCCAGCCCGGCGCGCCACACCGATCCACCCACGCTGCGGCCGCCTGCGACAGCGCCTGCTGCTTCTTCGCGTGCACCGCCTCCACCGGTGACCCGAACTGTGCGCCACGTCGCGCCTTCACTTCCACGAACGCGATCGTGGTCCCGCGCCGCATGATGAGGTCGAGATCGCGGCGCCCCACGCGATAGCGATGCGCCACGAACGTCCATCCGTCGCGCAGCAGCCAGCGCGCGGCCAACCGCTCCCCAAGAAGTCCCAACGCCTGTCGCTGTTCGGTCATGGCGCCAGTCTATCATCGCCGTCGCGCACGACCATCACCGAAATCACGCAGCGCTGGTCGCCATGACGCCGCCCTTCCATCTTTCCTCACGTGCGCTTCCCGTGAGCCTGCCAGCCTCCGCCCTTCCTCTCTGATGCGTCGACCTTCCGTTCTTGGTACCGTTGCCGCGGGCCTTGTCCTGGTGCTGACTGCCTTCATCGCGCAGCGCCCCGTTGGCCCCCTCCCTGCGCTCGGTCCCCTCCTCGACCCGGTGCACGGCATCTGGAGTGCCGTGACCACGGCGGATCTTCCAGCCGACGCGACCGCCACGATTGACGGCCTCGCCGCCGGCACCGACGTGCGCTACGACGATCGCGGCGTGCCGCACAT
>JBEIUK010000023.1:0-20266 GCA_040374415.1 Gemmatimonadaceae bacterium
CCGAGCTGTTCGTCCAGGTGGCGCCAGCGATTCCCGCATCGATTGTCTTCACACCGGATACCGCCACCGTCTTCGCGCCGGCCGGTACCTTGCAGCTCCGTCCGCTGGTGAAGGACGCCTCCGGCCGGACGCTCAATAATCCGCCGTTGGTCTGGCGCTCCACGGCCACACGCATCGCGACCGTGGACGCCCAGGGGAAGGTGACCGCCGTCGCCGCCGGCGACGCGCAAGTGATCGCGTCGTACACCGGGAGCGCAAACACCACGGTCTCAGCCACGGCACGCCTCGCGGTACGCGTCCGCGAAAGCGCCACCGCCCCGAAGATCACGAGCCTCGCACCATCGCCGATCGTCGCCGGTGGGACCATAACCGTGACCGGCAGTAACTTTTCACCGACGGCGGCCACCAATACCGTCCTCGTCGATGGTGTCACCGCCACGGTGACCGCAGCCACGGCGTCGCAGCTCACCGTCAAGCTGCCCGACACCGGCTTCCTCTGTGAGTCCGATCGCCCCGTCAGCGTGCAGGTGACCGTCGGCAGTGAAGCGGGCGCCGCTTCGGCCACCTTGCGTGCCGCCGCCCCGCGTGCGCTTGCGGTCGGGGAACATGTGGTCCTCGATCAGACCACCTCGGCCCAGTGCACCGCCTGGTCGGGTGGCAGCCGCTATCTCGTGAGTGTGGTCAATACGGGGGCCTATCTCACCGGCCCCAGAGCGGGCTTCACCCTG
The DNA here is from genome assembly GCA_040374415.1 of Gemmatimonadaceae bacterium. Classification (GTDB taxonomy): domain Bacteria; phylum Gemmatimonadota; class Gemmatimonadetes; order Gemmatimonadales; family Gemmatimonadaceae; genus Gemmatimonas. The sequence goes on from JBEIUK010000023.1 coordinate 729, forward strand.
CGCGGCGCGCCTGCCGCCGCCACGTCCGCCATCGTGTCCAGTGAGGCGCCGGCCGCCCCCGCGACCGAGAGGGTGACGCGTACGCTGCGCAGTGCCATCGCGTCATTGTCCCCGCTACGCGGCCAGCCCACCGCGCCCGTGGCGGTCGGGCGCAACGCCCAACGGGATGATCGGACGCATGCCGCCGTGATGGATGCGCAGGCCGACTTCCTGCGGACCCACCGGACCCCGGTGCCGGCGGTACGCCGACCTGCCACGGCGACGGCGTTGCCGCTCGAGAGTTACACCGACGTTGGGGCCCTCTCGACCTGGCGTATTCCGGATCTGAATTCCACGAACTCGTGCACCAACTTCACCACCATTACGGCCCGGACCGTGTATGTCGGGAGCAAAGTTGTGGTGCTCGAAGACAACGCCACGAAATTCGGGAACCGGCCCACGATGGCGGGGCAGGTCGATTCGCTCCTACGCCAGATGGGGCAAGAGTTTGAAGCGGTAAGCGTCCCCATGCTCACGACGTACTTCGGGGACATCTTCGCCATGGACCGGCGGCTGCAGAATCGTGGCCGGGTCGTGCTGCTCTTCTCACCGCAGGTGAACGGCATGCGCAATGGCGTCGTCGGCGCGTTTGTCGTGGCCTGTGATCAGTATCTCCGCAGCGAGCAGCCCAGCAGCAATGAAGGGGCGTTCATGTACGCCCAGGTGGCGCTCGGTGCGGGCGATGGCAAGCCGGCGGACGTGCCCGGCGATTGGCATCGGTTCAACCGGGTCACGCTGGCGCATGAAGGGAAGCACATCATATCGCTCGCCGAGCGACGGGCCCGGGATCTGCCCTTTGAGCAGCGGTTCCTCGAAGAAGGGATGGCCCGGATCGCGGAAGAGCTGTATCTCCGGCCGATCTTTGGCACGACCTGGAAGGGCGGGACGACGTATCGACAGAGTGCGTACTGCGAGATCTACGGGGGGCAGCCGGACGTCCCCGCCTGTTTTGGCAAGCCGTATGGCATTACCAAGCATTTGGCCGAGAACAACTACTCCTGGCAACAGAACGAGCTGTATGCGCCGCTCGCCATGGTGGACCTCCTCGATTCCTTCTGGTATTCGACGACGTGGGCGGTGATTCGGTGGCTGGCCGATCAGGCTCCCGATGAAGCGGCCTTCTTGCGCGGACTGACCCTCTCCGGGGATTTGGGCGTGGCCAATCTGGAAGCCCGATCCGGCAAGACGTGGGAGCGAATCCTCGGGGAATCGTCGCTGGCCTTTGTGCTCGCGGGGCGGTCGCCACTCGCCGGGACGACGGCGGCGTTGCGCTTCCCCTCGTGGAATCTGAAGGATCAGTATCAGAATCTCTGTGACGAGTTTGGTCCCTGTAAGAATCCCCTCAATCCGCTCACACAATTTCCGAAGGCCTATCCGATCACCCCACGGACGGTGACCCTCGGGCGGTTCTCGGTGGTGGTGGACCCGATCAGTGTGAGTGCGTATTCCGCGATCGAATTGTCTGGCACCTCGACGACACCGCAGCTTCTTGAGCTGACGGGGCTCAACGGTGCCGCGTTGCCGGCATCGCTGCGGCTCGCCATTGTGCGGATCCAGTGATGCGGCGACCGGCGATGAGGCATCGGCTGCGGCGGACCGCCATGGGTGGCATGATCGCCGCGCAGCTCTGGGCCGTCGTGGGGCACGCTCAGGCGTCACCGTCGGCTGCCGCACCCGCACGACACGGACCGGCCGCGGCGCTGCTGGTGCCGGAGGCGAAGGCGCTGCTCCCGTGGTCACAGCAGATCGCGATCCGGGAACAATGGCTCGCGAAGCGCCACGCCCTCGTGCTCCCGATGATGCGTCGGCATGGGGTCGGGATGTGGGTGATTGTCACGGAAGAATTCCATGACGATCCGCTCGCCCAGTACGTGGCACCACCGCGGCCGTATACCGGCAACCGCGATCTCTTCGTGTTCATTGATGGCGGTGCAAAGGGGCTGCAGAAGTACGCCGTGACCGGCTACACCGAGGAGAATCTCGGACGCTTCTTTGATGCGCCCTTCACGGAGCCACGCCCGGCGGCGGAGACGCTGCGGGAGCTGGTCACGCAATGGAGCCCGATGACCATCGCCCTCGGCATAGGCGGTCGGCGCGGGATGACGCGCTCCCTTGGGCATGACAGTTGGCAATTTGTGATGGACGCGATTGGCTCGGCGGCGCCGGCGCGGGTGATCAGCGCCGAGCCACTCATTGAGGAGTATCTCACCACCCGTTTGCCAGAGGAGCAGGCGCACTATCGCACCGCGGTGACGGTCACCGAGGCGATGGTCAAGCGCGCTTTATCCAACGCCGTGATCACGCCCGGGGTGACCACCGTGCGCGATGTGCGGAATGCTCTCTATGACATGATGGGAGCCGCCGGGGTGCGGACCTGGTTTCAGCCGGATCTGCGCGTGCAGCGTGCCGGTGGCGCGAATGCCACCTCGCGCGGCTTCCTGGCGGTCGCCCCGGAATCACTCGTGATCCGCCGTGGCGACGTAGTGCATGTGGACTTCGGCATCACCTATATGGGCTTTGATACGGACTGGCAGAAGATGGCCTATGTCCTCAAGCCCGGTGAACAGGACGCACCGGCGGGGCTGCGCGCGGCGATGCGGAACACCAATACGCTGCAGGAGGCGCTCATGCAGCAACATGCGCGCCCCGGGATGACCGGCGGCTCCGTGTTTACCGCCACGATGAACGACATGCAGGCGCGTGGCATTGAAGCGATGATTTATTCGCACCCGATTGGCGTGCAGGGGCATGGCCTCGGGGCCTCCATCGATTTCCGCAGTGTGGCCCGCGCCGATACCGCCGCACAAAGCGCACGGTTGCGGGTCGATACCTATCAGTCGATCGAGCTGAATACCGCCACACCCGTCCCCGAGTGGGGCGGCAAGAAGGTATTCGTCATGATGGAAGATGATGCGTATCTCACGATGGATGGCTATCGCTTTTTTCGGCCACGTCAGGACCGTTACTACCTGATTCGCTAATGGATCAACAACAGGCGCAGCTCATCGCGGTCACGGTCATTTTTGGCCTGTTCGCCGTGGCCGAACTACTCATGGGGCGGTTCTTCGCACCGGAGGCCTCGACGGAAGACAATCGGCTGGATGTCGCCGTGGGCGTCACCTTTCCGGTGATTTCCGGCACCGTCTTCGCGGTCTCCAAAGCGCTCGCCGCCCTGGCGCTCCCCGGCATGCGTGACGCCTGGGCGCACTGGCCCTGGTGGGCGATGGTACTGACGTTGCTCGTGGCGGATGACCTGACGCAATACTGGTGGCATCGGCTCTCGCACACGTCCATCATGTGGCCGTTGCACCGGGCGCATCATTCGGCAGCGTACATGAGCGTCCGGGTGGTCTATCGGAACAATGCCTTCTACTACGCCCTGATGCCGGGGCTGTGGCTCAGTGGCGTGTTGCTCTATCTCGGCTTTGGCTGGGTCTTTGTTGGGTACAGCATCGTCAAGCTGACGGTGATCATTGGGGCCCATTCCGCGGTGCGCTGGGATCAGTGGCTCTATCGCTCCCCGGTGCTCCGTCCCCTCGCGTGGGTGCTGGAGCGCACGATCTCGACGCCCGCCACGCACTATGCCCATCATGCGCTGACGCAGGACGATGGCATCGGGCACTATATGGGGAACTACGGGAACCTGCTCTTTCTCTGGGACGTCCTCTTTGGCACCGCCCGCATCACGCGGCAGTATCCGCCGGCCTTTGGCTTGAATGACGATCGTCGGCATGGACCAGAGCGCTGGTCCCATCAGTGGCTGTTCCCCCTCGTGCGTTCACGCCGCGCCGAAACGGTGCTGGGGCATGAACGGCACACGCCGATCGACTGAGGATCCCTCGTGGCCCTTGAATCTCCCCTGACGGCGTCGGAGGACACTCCGGTGGCGGTCCCGGTCATGGCACCGTCGCCGATCGGCCGTCGATGGATTGGACTGTTCTGGTATACGCTCGCGTACGCCGCGATGTATGCGGTCGCGACGCGACTGGTGACGGAGGACAATCCGCTCGCCCCGCTGTGGCCGCCGGCCGGTGTGATGGTCGCGGGCCTCTTGCTGCTCGACGCGACGCCGGTCTGGATGATCTTCCTGCTGTCGTTTCTGGCGGGACGCGTGGCCGGGCCTTCGGTGGGATTGCCCTCCACCATGAGCCTCACGTTGTTCGCCGGGGCGTGTGTGGAGGCGTCGATTGTCGCCGCGCTGATGCGACGCTTTGGGGCCGGGCCTCTCCATCTCACCCGCGTCCGGGAAGTGCTCGTCCTGCTGGCGGGGACAACGGTCGCGGTCACGGTGAATGCGCTCGTGGCCGGTGGGACGGAATGGTCGCTGGGCCGGGACTTCTGGCAGGGCGTACAGACCGCGTGGGTTGGTGGCTTTTTGGGGATCGCCGTGCTCGTGCCCTTGGCTGTCGCCTGGTTGCGGCCCGCACCGACGACGACAACCGTCAGCGCCACCAGTCGTACTCCAGCGGGAAGCCATACTGGTGGCGCGCGCATGGTGGAGGCGGTGGCCTTGGGGGTCTTGGTCATCATCCTCACGGAACTGGTCTTTCGCGACGTGATGCTGGCGGGTTCGCTGAATGTCCCCCCCTATCTGCTCTTCCTCCCGGTGTTGTGGGCCGCCATGCGTTTTGGGCTACCCGGCGTGATGACCACCGTGCTGCTGATCACGGTGTTGGCGTCCCCGCTGCAGGTGCAGTCATTTGCTATGGCCCTGGGCGGCGAAACGTCCGATGTCCGTCTGCTGCGCCTGCAGCTGTTTGTCGGGATTATGACCATCGTCGGGCTGCTGCTCAGCGCGGTGCTCGCCGAGCAGCGCGAGGCGGTGTATGCCGAAGCGCGGGCGGCGAGGAAGTTGCTCGAAAGCGAGCGGCAGATGCGACAGAGCCAGAAGCTTGAAGTGGTGGGACAGCTCGCGGCGGACATGGCCTCCGATTTCAATAACGTGCTCTCCGCCATGCTGTTGGAGCTGTCGGAGTTCGAAGGAGGGGAAGGGTTGTCCCCCGCGCATCGGCGCACGCTGGCGAATCTTGAGGAGTCGGTGCGTCATGGCGCGACGCTCACGCGGCGGTTACTGCTCTTCGCCCGACGGGGCACCAGCGTCGAGCGGCGGACCGATCTCAGCGAGATGGCGGCGGGGCTGACGCGGCTGTTGCGCCGCCTGATGCCCGCTGGGGTGGAGCTCACCGTCACGCCATCGACCGACCCCCTGTGGGTGCGTGGCGATCCGACGATGTTAGAGCAGGTCGTGATGAACCTGGTGATTCATGCCCGCGACGCCGTGGCGGGCAGCGGCACGATTCGTGTCACGCTGTTGTCGGCGGAGCTGGATACCGCGGCCTTGGCGGCTCGCGCGTCAGGGCGGTGGTCGATGCGTCCGGGCGCCTATGCGATCCTGCGCGTGGAGGATTCTGGTCAGGGGATCGCACCGGACCAGGTGGCCTCCATCTTTCAGCCCTTCGTGGCGATCACGGGCGAAGGGCAGGGTGGCGTGGGGCTCGCCACGGTGTACAGCATCGCGCAGCATCACCGTGGCTTTGTGCATGTCGTGTATTCCACGCCGAAGGGGACGGCCTTCGAGTTCGGCATGCCGCTCGAAGACCGTCCGGCCGCTCCGCTCAGCGCTCCGGCGTCCGCGTAAACACCGTCGTTCCCCGCGTGATCGTCGTCATGACCCGAATGTCCTTGATGGCCATTGGATCCACGGTCAGCGGGTTCTTGTCCAGAATGACGAGGTCAGCCTGCTTGCCCACCGCGATGGTCCCCTTGGTGCCTTCTTCGAAATACTCGTAGGCCCCGTTGGTGGTCAGCGCCTGCAGCCCCTGATAGGGCGTGACCCGCTCGTTCGCACCCAGCAGCACACCGGTGCGCGAGACGCGATTCACCGACGTCCACAACAGGAAGAGCGGATTGATCGGCGTCACCGGTTCATCGGTGTGGTTCGTGGCCTTGATCCCCGCGGCCAGCGCGCTCTTCAGCGGGCTCAGATAATTCGCCCGCGCCATCCCCAGGTTCGCGGCATGCACGTCGCCCCAGAAGTAGACATGATTCGTGAAGAACGATGGCAGCAGCCGCTCGCGCTGATACGCGGCGAGCTGGTCTGGGCGCATGATCTGCGAATGAATGATCACGGTGCGCCGGTCCGCCGTGGAATCACCGAGGGCCACCTGCGCCTTCCGATGCGCCGCGATCGCCATATCGACCGCCGCATCGCCATTCGCATGCGCAAAGATCTGCACCTTTCGGCGATAGGCCTGCAGGAACAGGGAGTCCGTTTCCGCCTGAGTCAGGCTGGGCAGCCCGCGGCAGTCGTGCGTGCACCCAGGGACGGGGGTGAGGAACGGCTTGGTGAGATAGGCCGTCTTCCCCTGCGGTGAGCCGTCGAGGACGAGCTTGAGCCCGCCGTACTTGAGCCCCTTTGCGTACGTCCCCCACTGAATGCTGCTGTCCGCAAAGACGCGGTTCGCCATCGTCCCCGACAGCGCGGCCACGAGATCAATGGTATAGGCGCCCGAGTCGGCGGCGCGGCGGAGCAGCCCCAGCTTCTCCGGCATCACCACATGCTCGGCGGCCGTCGTGATCCCATAGGAGGCGTAGTGGGCGATCGCGCGCTTCACCAAATCGATCTCCATCGCCGCCGGCTTGGGCGCCATCACGAAGGGAATGAACGGCATCCCTGCCGTTTCCTGCACCAGCCCTTCCGGTTCACGGCTCCCCGGCTTGCGAACAATCGTGCCCCCCGGCGGATCCTGCGTCGCCGCGGTGACCCCCGCGCGCGTGAGCGCCGCGGAGTTCGCGACGAGCATGTGCCCCGAGGCATGCAACAGCACCACCGGCGTGTTCGGGAACGCCGCGTCGAGATCGGCGGCGGTGGGATGCCGATGTTCCGCCAATTGGTCGGCGTCATAGCCCGAGCCCACGAGCCACGCCGTGTCGCCAGCCGGGCGCGAGGCGGCAAGCGCCTGCAGCGCCTTCACGATATCCGGGATGGCGGCGACGGTCCCAACCGGCGGCGGATTCAGGTTGGCCTGCGCCAGCCCCTCCGCGTAGTTGAAGAGATGGCTGTGGGCATCGATGAACCCCGGCAGCATCGTCTGGCCGTGCAAATCCACGACCGTCGCGCCAGCACCGGCCGCCGTCGCCACCTCTGCCCGGCTCCCGACCGCCAGAATCTTGCCATCCCGCACCGCGACGGCCTCGGCATACTGCGCGGAGTCGCCCGTCATGGTGAGGATCGACCCGCCGGTGAACAGTTGCGTGGTGTTGGTCGGCTCCTGCTTCTGGCAGGCCGCGAGCAGGAAAAGCGCGAGGGCACCTGTGCGTGCTCGACGACCCGACGTGCGGAGCGGAGTGGTTCTGAGGCGTCGCATGAATCCGGCGAAGGCTGAGGGAAAGATGGTGGTAGCGCCGCTTGCGGCGGCGGCCTGTCCGGAATGTATCGGACAGGATGGTTCCGGCCAGTCGGTCACTACATTGTGCGCATGCCCAGCTCCCGGTCCCGGCACGTGATGCCCTTCCCGCTCCGTATTGTCCTGCCATGCCTGCTCACGTGGTCGCCAGCGCTTGGTCGGGCCCAGACCACGACGCTCCCCCCCGTGACGGTCGCCTCGCGCGTTGGCGCCGAGGGTAGCCGAGCGACGCAGGTCATCACCCGCGCCATGCTCGACCAGCTCCCCGGGGCGTCGGTGCAGGCGGCATTGGCCTGGGCGCTCGGGGGTGACCTGCAGCTCCGCTCGCCGGCGCAAGCAGAGCTCGCACTTCGCGGCGGGTCGTATGAACAGACGCTGATCCTGGTCGATGGCCAGCGAATGCGCGATCTGCAGACCGGGCACTTCGCCCTCGATCTCGCGGTGCCGTGGGAGTCGATCGAGCGGATTGAAATTGTCCGTGGCCCGGCGGCCGCGCAGTTCGGCGCCGACGCCGTGGGCGGCGCGGTGAATATCGTGACCCGGGCGACCGGCAAGGCGGTGCGCCTGCGCGCTGGGAGTCGGGGGCTCGTGGATGCGGCGCTTTCCGCCGGCACGCGCCTGAATGGATCGACCACGGCTGGGGTGCATGTCGACCGGCTGCGTACCGATGGCCATCGCCCAGGGACCGATGCCGACATCACGCAGCTGCGTGCCTCGGTGGAGCAGCGGAGCGGCCGGCAGCGGTGGCGCACCGATCTGGGGTTTGGCAGCCGGGACTTCGGGGCCGCAACCTTCTACGCGCCGTACAACTCGTATGAGCGTACCCGGACACTCACGGCCGGATCGCAGCTGGAGCTGTTCCCTTCCGCGCGGCAATCGGTCACGGTGCGTGCCGGACTCCGCTCGCACACCGATGATTTCATCCTGATCCGCACGGACCCGGCGCGCTATCGCAATCAGCACCGCTCCACCCAAGGCGAACTTGAAGCGAGTACGCGCCTGGCATTGGGGGGCGGGACGGTGCTGGCGGCCGGGGCCGAGGCGCTCTTTGCGCAGCTACGATCGGCACGCTTGGGCAATCGGCAACAGCTCCGGGCGGCAGTGTTCACCGAGTTGCAGCAGCCGATCGGCACCCGCGTGCAGGGCAATATCGGCGCGCGGCTCGATGGTGGGACGGGGGTCGGGACGCGTCTGGTTCCCTCGGCGGGGGTGACCGTCGTGCTGCGTCGTGACCTGACGGGTCGCGTCAACTACGCGGCCGGCTGGCGGCAGCCCACCTGGACCGATCGCTATTACGTCGATCCGGCGAACCGTGGCACGCCGACGTTGCAGCCGGAGCTCTTCCAGTCCGGGGATCTGGGTCTGCTCTGGGCACCAGCGAGCGGGTATCGCGTGGATGGCGCGATGTTCACCCGGACTGGCCGAAACACGCTCGACTGGGTCCGTCGCATCGCCACGGCGGGCGTCGCGGCGGAGCCGTGGGTGGCGACCAATGTGGGGACGGTGCGGACGGTGGGCACGGAGCTGTTGGCGAGTACGCCGGCGTTGGCGGGGGTGACCTGGACGGCGCGTGGCACCCTGCTCGATGTCCGCGCGGATGTCGTGCCGGGAGTGGAAGGGAAGTACGCGCTCCGCCCTGTCACGCAGGCGTTCGGGGTGACCGCCCGCATGGGGCGCGAGGATCATGCGTGGTTGCTCTTGGATGTCACGCAAGCGCGCCGGCGCGGGGAGACGGGCTATGTGACGGCTGCGGCTCGCGCCGGCGTGCGGGTGCGCACGGCCACGGTAACGCTCGACCTGACCAATCTGGGTCGCGCGCGTGCCCTTGATGCGAGCGGTGTGCCAATCGCCGGTCCGGCGGTGGCGGTCGGTGTGCTGTGGCGCGGCCGGCCGTAACGGTGCGTGAATAGGCGCCTCGCAGCACGCCGCTGAATGGCAGAACGGCCCCGGCGCAGTGCGCCGGGGCCGTTCTGTTGCCACAGGACCGTCGACTTACCGGTTCGCGGTGTTGTCGAGGAACGGCCGGTTGGTGGCCGTCGTGGAGACGATCGTCATGTCACCACGGCTACTGATGGTGTAGACCTTCCCCGCCACGAAGGAGACGGCCGTCCGGCTGATGGCATTCGTCGTGGAACCATCCACGCGCGTGCCCAGATCGTACACCCCAGCCGGGACCACGGTGAACTTGCCGCCCGCCTTGTACGCCACACTCGTCCCAATCGGGACTTCGGTGAGCGTGGTGGTGTTCTTGGCGTACAGCGTCATCGGGCTGGCGTTCGGAATCGCATTGACGAACCGCACATACGCCTGCGTCCAGTCAATGGCGCCGTCGAAGGCATCTTCAACGATGAATCCTTCCGCCGTCTTCGCGGTCGCATCGTACGCGCCGCTGATGTACAGCGAATAGGCCTTCCCATCGGCCAGCGTCCCGGGGATCGTGGCGACGACCAGATCCTTATCGATTAAGGCCGCGATCTTCCCCTTGAAGCTGTACTGCCCCGGCGTGAGGGCCGAGTAGAAGCCGCTGGCGCTCACGCTCCCGTAGGAGACGCCGGTGACGGCCTCAATGCCCGTAGCGGACGAGGTGGCCGTCACCTTGGTGTCGTTCGCGTAGAAGTTCACGCTTGGGGCGTTTACCCCGAAGTTGTAGAACTTGATCCGGGAGCCTGGCAGCGTCCCGGTGATGTCTTGGACCGCGTTCTTTTCACAGGCCGTCAACGCGACGGCCGTGGCGAGCAACGCGAGTGATCGAAAGAGAGTCATCGCGGATTACGGTTGAGTGATCCAGAGAGGCTTCGTGTGGTAATCGAGGGCAAGGCCGCCGATCTTGTCGAGCGACGCCCGATTCCACACATACTCGGAGTTGTAGCGGGCCCGGATGCGCTGCACGATCTGGCCGCCGTTATCGGCGTAGAGGCTCGTGGGCGGGGTGAACCCCGGGAACACCTGCTTCCCGCTGGCCGGATCGATATCGGTGTAGTGATAGCGCCGCATGTCCATCCAGATCTCGTTGTGTCCCCACCCAAACTGGGCGATGTACTTCTGGGACATGATCTGCGTGAGCGTGAGCGCGGCTGGCGTCGCTGGGATGATCGTCGGGGAGGCCAGGAACGCCGCCTTTTCTGCCGCGGTGATCTGCGTGACCGCCTGACCGTTATCCAGGTTGCGGGCATTCACCCAATCGACATGCGCCGACACCCCGTTGGTGTACGCCGCAAGCGCCGTGGCCTTGTCGCCCAGACGATACGCCGCTTCGGCCTTGATGAACTGCAGCTGCGCGTAGGTCATCACCGGGATCTTCGCCTTATCGTCGAAGAGGTAGCGACCGGGGAGCTGCAACCCACCCGTGCCCGCGTAGCCGTTAAAGTTGTTCGGCTGCTGCGCCGTGGTCAGCGCCCCGAAGCCGACGACATTGATGTCGAGGCCGCGGTACTGCCCGTCCGGTGACGGGGAGAGCATCCGGCTCATGCGCGGATCGACCACGCCGCCGAAGTGCGTGCCGTTCATCAGATTGACGACAAACTGCGTCTGGCGGTAGGACGTCAGGTTGTTCCGCGTCCGCCCCCAGAAGTTGATGTCGTCGTTCTGCGTGGCGGGATACGCCAACAGGGGATCATCCGCGTTGCTCAACAGCGACTTGTCCACCGCCGCAATCACGTCGGCCGGCTTGTACGTGGACTTGTTCGAATAGTGGTTCAGGTTGAGCGCCAGCATGCCATTCGCCAGCTTGAGCCACTTGGTCCGGTCACCGTTGTACATCTTGTCGGTGCGCCCCAGATAGGCCGCATCGACGGCGCCGTCGGTCCGTTGGAGGTTCTTGATCGCCTCACCCAGCAGGCGCTGCACTTCCTGATACGCGAACTCCTGCGTATCGAAGTTGAAGACCGACTTGGTCGGATCAATCGCTTCCTTGATGATGATCTCACCGTGCAGGTCAGTGAGCACCTGCCAGCCCCACGCCTTCAGGACATAGCCGACGCCCAGCAGATCCCACCGCTGTTCCGCTTCGGCCTTGGTCATCATGTCGACCAGGTTCTGCCCGAACGTCCAGTACACGTCGCGGTACTGCTGGGCGCCGTTGTCGCTGGAGGGGTCATACCCCATGCGATCCCACGTGCTGAGGGACGATCCCGGAAGGGTCCACTGCTGCGTGTACCGTCCCACGAAGCGGCCGTCATACTGCGGCGAGGTCGCCAGCCAGTGGAGCATCGGCGCGAGGTACAGATTCGCCGTGACCGTCTGGGGGGCGTTCGGGTTGTCGTTGACGTCGAGGAAATTCTTGCACCCGGCGGACAGCACAAGGGCGCTGGCCAGCAGAGTGGTGCGGAGGCGCGTCATGGTTCGACCGGAGAGCAGGGAGGCCGGCGTGAGCGCACGCGCGGCGGAGTCAGAATGTCGGCGCATGGTTAGTACCCCATCTTGAGGCCGAAGCTGAACCCACGCGGCATCGGGAAGTTACCGTAATCAATGCCGGCGGCACCGGAGCCACCCACGGCGGCCGTGTTGCCGTTGACGATCGGATCCAGCCCCGAATAGTTCGTGAGCACAAACAAGTCCGTGCCAGTGACATAAGCGCTGGCATTCCGCGCCTTCAGCCACTTGCCCGGGAGGTTCACGCGGAACGTGACGTCACGCAGGCGGACCCAGTTGATGTTCTTTTCGATGAACAGCTCTTCGCTGATGCCCGTGTAATACGACGTCTGTACCGCCGGAACCACGACGATGTTGTTGGGCGTCGGCGTATCGCTGTTTTCCTTGCCGTCACGCAGCACGCCGGAGATCACCCGCGGCTTGTCACGGTCGAGGGTCCGCGTGCTCAGCCCGCGCGCCGTCAGGAACTGTTCGGTGGCGTTGAAGACATCGCCGCCCACCCGGAAGTCGAGCAGGAAGTTGAGCGAAACGGCCTTATATCGGAACGTATTCGTCACGCCCATCGTCCACTTCGGCTGGCGATCATAGCCCGCGTCAATGAACGACGTCGACCGCAGCGGCAGCCCCGTGGTCGGATCGATCAGCAGCTGCCCCTTGGTGTTGCGGAGGTAGAAGAGCCCCGTCATGGAGCGCGTCGACATCCCCGGCGCCGTGCCGTTCCGGACGTTGCCGAAGAGCCACGTGTCGGAGACGTACGATTCCGGCAGCGCGTTCGGCAGCGCCAGCACCTTGCCGCGGGCGCTTTCAAAATTCGCGAGCATGTCCCATGAGAAGTTCTTCGTCAGGACCGGCGTGCCGCGCAGCGTCACTTCCAACCCCTGATTGCGCGTCACGGCGCCATTCAGATTGAGCAGGATGAAGCCCGTGGCGTAGCTGCTCCGAATGTCGTTGACGATCTGGTCCTTCGTCTGCTTCCGGTAGACCGTGACATCGAGCCCCAACCGGTTGTTGAGGAAGCTCAGTTCGGTCCCGATTTCCGTCGACCGCGCGAATTCCGGCTTCAGGTTGAAGTTCGGACCGGTGAAGCCGAAGCCGTAGCCACCGTTCGACGTCGTCTTGTACTCCAGCGACGGCCGATACGCATACGGGCGGGCGTCCTTACCCACTTCCGCGTAGCCGGCCCGCAGCTTGCCCGTCATGAACTTTCCGATCGACGGGAAGGCGTCGGAGAAGATGAAGGAGGTCGAGACCGAGGGGTAGAAGAACGAGTTCCGCTCCACCGGGATCGTCGAGGTCCAGTCATTCCGGCCCGTCAGATTGAGGTAGAGGTAGTCGCGCCAGTTGATGGAGGCCTGCGCGAAGGCACTCACCAGCCGACGCTGCGAGAGCACCGTCCGGTTCATGCGGAGGTTCGTATTGTTGATCGATACGAAGTTCGGGTCCAGGAAGTCCTGCCCCTTGAGGGCGTTCGTGTTCGACCGGAAATCGGAGATCTGGTTACCGGCCAACGCGCTGATCGATAGGTCGTTCGTGATCCGCACCGGGTTCACATTCAGCAGCGTCTGCGACGTGATGTTGCGGGTCACATCCGTGGCCACGTCCAGAATACCGTTGTAGGTGTTGCCGTACACGCTCTCCGGATGCCGCAGCAGGAGGTTGTCGTTCGTGTAGTTGTCGACACCCAGATTGGACTTGATGTTGCCCCACTTGAAGGGCGTCAGAATGATCCCGAGGTTCGAGATCAGGCGGACGTTCTTCGAGTTGATGTTGTTCTTGTTGACGTTGAAGTACGGATTGTCCGTTTCCGAGTTCGCTGCCAGCAAGGTGATCCGGCGCCGGTTCCCCGAGGGGGTCAGGTAATCCTTGGCGTTGTCCGTCTGCGGCCAGAGCATCAGACCGATGAGCGGCCCGTTGTCGCCCTTGAACGGCTGCCTGTTGTCGGCAATCGCATACTGCATCGACAGATCGGTCTTGAGCCACGACGTGACCTGCGCCTGCGTCGCCCCGGTCAGGTTGATGCGCGTGTACATCGAGTTCGGCACCACACCGGCCTGCTTGTCCACCGACGTCGCCACGCGATAGTTCACCTTGTTGTCCGGCGCGGCTCCGCTGAACGAGAGGGCGTGCCGCTGCGTGAGCGCGGTCTGGAAAAACCCGTCAATGTTATCGTAGAACGTCGTGTTGGCCGCGTAGGGCGCGCCGAAGTACGAGAACGAGCCCAGCGCCCCACCGGCGGCCTGCGACGTCGGACCGTACACCTGCTGCAGTTCGGGCCGAGCGCGCGTGCTCTCGATCCGGAAATTATTGCTGTATTCCAGGCCGCCGGTCCCCGGCTTGCCGCGCTTGGTCGTGATCACGATCGCGCCGTTCGCCGCGTCAATGCCGTAGAGCGCCGAGGCTTCCGGGCCCTTCAGCACCACCAGGCTCTCGATATCGTCCGGGTTGATGTCGGCCGACCGGTTCGTGAAGTCCACGCCGCGGTTGCTGAACGCCGTGAGCGAGCCCGGCGCATCCGACGCCAGCTGCCCGGTGTTCATCGTTTTGTTGTCCATCGGCAGGCCGTCGATGATCATCAGCGGCTGATTGCTGCTGGAGATCGAGCTGACACCGCGGATCGTGATGGAGGTCGAGGCGCCCGGCACGCCGGAGCTGCTCGTGACTTCCACGCCGGCCACTCGGCCCTGCAGCGCATTCACGAAGTTTTCGCGGGTCGTGGCCGCGATGTCGGCGCCCGTCACGCTCTGCTGCGAGGTGCCGAGGTTACGCTGCACGGTGGTCTGGCCCAGCGCCGTGACCACTACGGCATCGAGGCTCGCCGCCGACGCCACCAGACGGACGTTGATCACATTGTCGGTGCCAACGGTCTTTTCCTGCGGCGTGTAGCCGATGCGTCGGAACTGGAGCACCTGGCCGGCCGAGGTCCGCACCGAGTAGTCGCCGGTGCTGTTGGTCTGCGTCCCCTGACTCGTGCCCTTAATTACGACCGAGATGCCGGGCAGGGGAGCGCCGGCTTCGCTCGTTACTTTGCCGGTCACGGTTTTGGGCTGGGCAAAGCCCTGTGTCGCACACAAGGCAATGCCCATCAACGCCGTGAGAATGCGTTGGGTCATCATGAAGGGTTCCGGGTGGTAGTGGTCATCGCGGCCTGTTGCCGCGCCCTGCGGTCCCGCACGTGCATGGCGAAGGGGGTAAGTTGGGCGCGCTCATCGTCATTGGGCCCAGTCCATCAGTGCTGGGCGGGTGTGGCGCGTCTCGGCTACGTTACGGCCGGGGACAGGCACTGTCAAATACTGTATTATTGCGGGTGACCTGCCGGTGTACGCGTCCATCTCTGGGGTCGGAGGGATATGCCCGAGGCTGCCAATCACCTCGCCGCGCGCCTTTTGGATGCCGTTCAGGCCGAACGGCATGCGGCCGTTCAGACGCTGCTGGCGGCGCATCCCACGCTCGTGCGGGATCATCTGCATGTCGCCGCCGCTGTTGGGGCGGTGGATGCGGTGGCCGACCTGCTGGCCCGGGGGGCTGACCCCAATGCCGCCATTCCGGTCGATCAGGAGGCGCACGTGGCCGTGCCCGTCCTGTATGTGGCCTGCCTTGCGAATCAGCCCGCCGTCGTCCGACGGCTCCTCGAGGCCGGGGCCAATCCCAACGACGGCGAAAGCGTCTATCATGCCGCCGAGCGGGATCACCGCGAGTGTCTCGCACTGCTCCTCGCGCACGGCGCGGCGCTGAGCGACCGCCATCCGCACTGGGACAATACGCCGCTCTATTTTCTCGCCGGCTTCCCCGCCACACATCCGCGGGCGGAGACCGTCGCCCGAGGGATCGCGTGGTTGCTGGAGCATGGCGCCGATCCCACCATCCCGAGTGGTGTGGCCACGACCGCCGATCGCACCCCGGGGGTTGGTGAGCTGCCGCTGCATCGGGTGGCGTCGCTCGGCGATAACCCCCGTGTCGCCACGCTCCTGCTGGCCAGCGGTACGCCGGTGGACGCGCCGCGCGCTGATGGACGGACGGCGCTGGCGCTCGCGGTGCGGGGTGGGCACATCGCCATGGCCGCGCTGCTGCAGGCGCACGGTGCCGATCCCGCCGCGGTCACGCCGCTGGATCAGCTCGCTGGCGCCTGTTTCCGGAACGATGCCGCCGCACTCGCCGCCCTGACCGCCGCACACCCCGACCTCCAGACCCTCGCGGACCGTCCGATGACGGCAGACCTGCACGGTCTGGTGCTGCAGGCCTGCGCGACCGGACAGGTGGCGGCCGTGAAGCAACTGCTTCGGCACGGTTGGTCGCTCGCGCAGCAAGGGCCGTGGGGTGGCACGGCGCTGCACTGGGGCGCGTGGCATGGACGGCCCGCCGTGGTGGCGGCCCTCTTGGCGCACCCTGGGATCGCGCCCCTCGTGAATTGCCGTGACCGCCAGTACGGCAGCTCGCCGATCGCCTGGGGGGCGCACGGCTCCACGCAAGGGCGCACCGGGGCAGAGGCAGACTATCTCGCCGTCACCGAGGCACTGATCGCCGCCGGCGCGACGCGCGCCGAATCCATCAACAGGTGGGGCGAGTCGCCGGAGTCGATGGCCAGCCCCGCCGTGGCCGACCGCCTGCGCCGCTGGGCCACCGCGGCAGAGCCGGCCTGACCCGGCCAGGCCCGGCCAGGCCCGGCCAGGCCCGGCCAGACCCGGCCTCACTTGGTGACGGGGGCCCCCGTCCAGTGCCACGAGAGCCAGAGTGTGTGATTGACCTCGTTCGCGCGCCGGCTCGGATACGCGTTGTAGAGATTCATGTACGCCACCTCGACGCGCATCCGGTCGGAGAGCGGCAGACCAACGCCCGCCGTCGCCCGGTTCTGCCCCAGGGTGACGGCCTGGTTCGGTCCTCCGATGGGCATGAGCAGCTCGTCCCACGCGAGGGCCAGCACCGGCCGCCCACCCAGCCGGACCCCGGGCATCGGCCACTGGCCGCGCCCCTGGTACCGGAACCGGTTCTGGTAGCTCGACGGACCGCGCGTGGTGCCATCGCTGCCACTCACCTGCGGGGTGATCCAGCGCTGCTCGAGCCGGAACCGGTGGCTCACCGTCACGGGGCCGGCGGCATGCGTCAGCGCCAGCTGCTGCCACGTCCGGTGTTCGCGCAGGGGAGACGGCCCCGGCAGCCGCCCGTACGGTGCGGACGCCACGTAGCCATACCCACCACCCAGCCGCACCCCGGGCGCCAGGGTGATCTGCACCCCCGGCCGGAGCAGCAGCTGCTGCGGCTGCTGCCCGAAGTCCATCCGGCGCCACGACCCGTCAAACCAGAGGGCGACGCGCGAGGTCACGGGCTGGTCGATGAACGCCCCCACCCACATCGCATCCTGCTCCCGGGTGATCCAGTCGGTGGTCGAGGAGGTCTGTGCGCTGGCTGCCGAAGCGGTCACGCTGAGGCCAGCAAAGAGCACGGCCAGTGGCCAACGCCACCGGAGGGGGCACACCGAACAGGTCATGCGGGAACGCTCTGGGCTGAGGACACGGGGGCGACGCGGGCGCGCCGGCCCATGCCCGTACCGTACGCACCGGTGATGGCATTGGCAAATACAACGTGTACAAGAGAACCATTGATCGAATCAATGGTTCGTCTCGATTGGCGACGCCCCCCGTTGCGCCGGCTCGCCCGACAGGAGACTCTTGACCATGCCAATCCAAACGCGGGCCGCCCTGCGTTCCAGGACCCCAGGACTACCTCGCCCCGTCGCCCGCCATGCTGCCGGATCCCACCAGCGTCGCCGCCACCTATCAGGCCCAGGATGAATTCGTGGCCATCGATGGATGGCTCGCGGCCGACGCCGTCGCGCCGCTCGTCGCCGAGGCCAATGCCCTGCGCCCCCGGATCAACCGGAACTTCGTCCCCGGAATCAAGAAGGGGGGCAGTGTCAGCTACTTCGATGTACGGGCGCACGCGCCCGCACTTCATGCGCTCTATCATGCCCCCGAAACCATCCGCTGGCTGGAATCGGTGACCGGGGAAACGCTCCTCACCTGTCCGGAGCATGATCCGCACGCCTGCGCCCTGTATTACTACACGGAAGCCGGCGACCACATTGGGTGGCACTACGACACGTCCTTCTATCGGGGCAAGCGGTTTACCGTCTTGCTGGGACTCGTGCAGCAGTCACGCAGCGAGTTGGTTGCGCAGCTGTATCACAAGGACCCCACGCGCGACGATGTGGAGGTGCGCACCACCACGCACCCGGGGACGCTAGTGGTGTTCAACGGGGATCAGTGCTGGCACTGCGTCACCCCGAGCGGCCCGGGCGACGACCGGATTGTGCTCTCGATGGAGTACGTGACCGATCGTCGCATGGGCGCGGTGCAGCGCGTGATTTCCACGGTCAAGGACGCGGTGGCCTATTTCGGCGTGCGCGCACTCTTCCAGCCGCGTCGTCGCTAGCAGCTCATGGTGCGCTCGCTAGAACCAGTCCGGTGACATTGTGAGCGCGATCGCGTCATTCCGGCGCAGGAGCGCAAGCTCCGGCCCGTTCTTCGGTAGCTCGCAGGCCACATAAAAACGCGCCGCGTCAATCTTCCCGCGATACCACGGCGTGTCCTGCGTCGATGCCGTCGGAAGCGCGCGCTGTGCCACTGTTGCTTGCCGCAACCAGATCCAGGCATACACCACGCGTGACGCCACCTCGAGATAGACCGAGGCGTTCGCCAAGCCGCGGGTCGCATCGGCCTGCAGCGCGGCCAACAGCGACCCCGTGACATCACCCAATGCCGCGAGCGCCCCCTCCACCCCCTCCGCAAGATCGCTCAGCCCAGCCGCCCCCGCGGCGGCGCAATCCGCCTGCACCCACGCCGCAAAGGCCTGCAACGCCGCACCGCCATGCTGCGGCACCTTTCGCCCCAGCAGGTCGATCGCCTGAATGCCATTCGTCCCTTCATGAATCTGATTGAGGCGATTGTCGCGATACAGCTGCTCGACATCATACTCGCGCGCGTAGCCATACCCGCCCATCACCTGCATCGCCTGCGAAATCGCCTCCTGACAGCTGATCGATGGCCACGACTTCGCAATCGGCGTCAGCAAATCCAGCAGCCGCGTCGCGCGCACCCGCTCCGCCTCCGTGGCGGCCGTCTGCTCGTCGTCCACCAAGCGCGCGCAGGTCAGCACCAGCGCCATCGAACCCTCCGTCGCGCACTTGGCCTGTAGCAGCAACCGCCGGATATCGGCATGCGCCACGAGCGGCACGGGTGGCGTGGTGGGATCCTTCTCCGACGGCAGCCGCCCCTGCGTGCGCGTCTGCGCGTACTCCAGCGCCGCGCGATACGCCGAGCTCCCCATCGCCGCCGCCGAACGCCCTACCGCGATCCGCGCCTCGTTCATCATGTGGAACATGTAGGTCAGGCCACGATGGGGTTCCCCCACGAGCCACCCCACACACGGGCCGGACTCCCCGAAGTTGAGCACCGTTGAGACCGTCCCGCGCCATCCCATCTTGTGAATGATCCCGCCGACGGTCACATGATTCCACGCACCAACAGATCCGTCCGCCGCGAGCAGTTGCCGCGGCACCAGAAACAGGGAAATCCCCTTCGTGCCCGGCGGCGCACCGGCAATCCGTGCCAGCACGAGATGCACGATGTTGTCCGTCAGATCATGATCGCCGCCAGAGATCCAGATCTTCGTCCCCACGAGATGATACGTCCCATCGGCCTGCGGGATCGCCTGCGTGCGCAGATCCGC
>JBEIUK010000116.1:0-9083 GCA_040374415.1 Gemmatimonadaceae bacterium
GTGCTGGAGACGTTTGTGCAGGCCGGACAGGCGGTGTCGGCGGGGATGCCGCTTGCGCGAATCGATGATGCGATTCTGCAGGATGCGCTGCTGTCGGCGAAGTCGGGGCTGACGCAAGCCACGGTGGCGGCCGAGCAGGGGACGCGGGAGCTCACGCGCGCCAAGCGGCTCCTCGCCGCGGGGGCGATCGCGGACCGTGATGCGGAAAGCGCGGAGCGCGCGAATCTCGCGGCGCAGTCGCAGCTGGCGGATGCGAAGGTGCGGGTGGCGACGGCGGAGAAGAATCTGCGGAATGCGGCGGTTAAGGCGCCGTTCGCGGGCGTCGTGGCGGAGCGGTCGGTGAATCCGGGGGACATTGTCGCGCCCGGTGCGCCGCTGTTCACGGTGATTGATCCGTCGACGTTGCGCGTGGATGCCTCGGTCCCGACCTCGGCGCTGGGCGATATCCGTGTGGGGGCGCCGTTGCTCTTCACGGTCAACGGCTCCGACCGTCAGATCGAAGGGCGCATCACTCGGGTGAATCCGATGGTGGATGGCCAGACGAAGCAGGTGAAGGTGCAGGCGTCCTTGCCCCGTGGGACGACGGCGCTGGTGGCCGGCTTGTTTGTGCAGGGGCGTGTCGCGTCGCAGACGCGCACCGGCGTGCTGGTCCCGGAGAAGGCGGTGGATCAGACCGGGATTGTCGCCTCGGTGATGCGCCTGAAGGGCGGCAAAGTGGAGCGGGTGGACGTGCAGCTGGGGTTGCGTGATGAAGGTGCGGAACTGATCGAAACGCGGAGCGGGCTGGTGGCCGGTGATACGGTCCTGCTGGGTGCGGCACGCGGCATTTCGATTGGAACGGCGGTAGCGGTTTCGGCGCCGAAGGATGCGGCGCCGGCCCCTGTGAAGAACGACTGAACGGCCCTCCCGGTCCGTCTCCTCCCACTGGCACCCCATGTTCATATCTGATTTCGCGATCAAGCGGCCGATGATTACGGTCGTCGCGATGCTGACGCTGGTTGGCTTCGGATTCATCGCGCTGCTGCAGTTGCAGACCGATGAATTCCCGGAAGTCGCTCCGCCCGTCGTGGTCACCACGGCGGTGTATCCGGGTGCGTCCCCGGAGCAGGTGGAGCGTGAAGTGCTGGAACCGATGGAAGAGGCGATCCAATCGATTTCAGGGGTGAAGAAGATCGAAGGGGAAGCGCGCGATGGCTACGCGCAGATCATCACGACCTTCGTCTTCGAAAAGCCGCTGCAGGATGCGACGCAGGATATCCGCGATGCGATCAGCACGAAGCGACAGGACCTGCCGCAGGAAATGGAAGAGCCCATTCTGCGCAAATTCAGCCCGACCGATGCGCCGATTGTCACGCTGGCGCTCTTTTCCACCTCGCTGACGCCGGCGCAGCTGACACAGATCGCCGATCCCGGCATCACCCGCGAACTGCGCTCGATCGCGGGCGTGGCGGATGTGCAGGTCACGGGATCGGTGAAGCGCGAGCTGACGGTGAATCTCGATCCGCGTCGGCTGCAGGCCGCCGGGGTGAGTGTGCCGCAGGTGGTCGGTGCGCTGCAGGGGGGGAACCTCGCGGTGCCCGTGGGGCGCATTACCAGTTCACTCGATGAACGCACCATCCGCCTCAGTGGCCGCCTCAATGGGCCGCAGGACTTTCTCCAGCTGATCGTGGCCGAACGCGGTGGACGCGTGGTCCGGCTCGCCGATGTTGCCACGGTGACCGATGGCACGGAGGAACAGCGGACGCTCTCGCTCTACAACGGGCGCGAATCGGTCGGCATTGAAATCAAGAAGTCCAATGGCTACTCCACCACCGCGGTGGCGGAGGCCATTTTCCAGAAGGTCGAGGAGCTGCGTCCCACGCTGCCGAAGGGCGCGAACATGGATGTGGTGAAGAACAAGGGGACGCGGGTCACGAATTCGGTGGACAACGTGCAGAGCGCCCTCATTGAAGGCGCGCTGCTCACCGTGCTCGTGGTCTTCCTGTTCCTGAATTCCTGGCGCAGTACGGTGATCACCGGTCTGGCGCTGCCGGTCTCGGTGCTGGCGAGCTTCATTGCGGTGTGGGCCTTCGGCTTCACGCTCAACACCATGTCGCTGCTCGGCCTTTCGCTCGCGATCGGGATTCTGATTGACGATGCCATCGTGGTGCGCGAAAACATCGTGCGCCACGTGGAGATGGGGAAAGATCATTACACGGCCGCGCGCGAAGGCACCGATGAAATCGGGCTCGCGGTGGCGGCCACGACCTTCTCCATTATTGCCGTCTTTGTCCCGATCGCCTTCCTGAAGGGGGAAGCGGGGCAGTGGTTCAAGCCGTTTGCGCTCACGATCGCCTGCTCCGTGCTCGTGTCGCTGTTTGTGTCCTTCTCGCTCGACCCCATGCTCTCGGCCTACTGGCCCGATCCGCATCAGGAAGAACATGAGAAGGCGTGGATCACGAAGAAGCTCGACCGGTTCAACCACTGGTTCAATGGCCTGGCCGACGGCTATCGTCGTCTGATTGGGTGGGCGCTGGATCATCCGAAGAGCATGGTGCTGCTCGCGGTCACGACGTTTGTCTTCGCGTTGGCGATGCCGGCGATGGGGCTCGTCGGCGGCGGCTTCTTCCCGCTGGAAGACAACGCGGAAGTCCAGATGGCGGTGGAAACCCCGCCGGGGGCGAATCTCGACTATCTGCGGCAGAAGGTGACGGAAACGCTGCAGATGGTGTCGAAGCACAAGGAAGTCACCTACACCTTCGTGACGGCCGGCGGTGCGAATGGCGCCGTGGACAAGGCCAGCGTGTATGTGAAGCTCAAGACCAAGGGCGACCGCCTGAAGGCCGGGGAACTTGGTGCTGAAGAGTTGGCCGCGGCGTTGCGCGAAGATGTGAAGCGCATCGGCGGGGCCACCGTCTCGGTCTTCACGAATGACTTCGCCGGACTCCAGAAGCAGATTTCGATTCAGCTGCGAGGCACCGATAAGGATGCGCTGCAGGCGGTTGCCGACCAGTATCTCGTGGCGATGCAGACCACGCCGGGCGCCGTGGATGTGGGGCTGAGCACCAAGGGGCAGAAGCCGGAACTGACGGTGCATCTCGATCGTGGGCTCGCCAGCGCCCTCGGCTTGAGCGTCGGGCAGGTTGCGCAGGCCGTGCGTCCCGCCTTCGCCGGGCTGGACGCCGGCGACTGGATCGATCCGACGAATCAGACGCGCAAGGTGATGGTGCGGCTGGCACCGGAATCGCGGTCGCGGGGCACCGACCTCGCGCAGCTCCCGATCGCGGTGGGGCTCGGGCCGGCGGCCCAGCTCGTGCCGTTGCAGCAGGTCGCCGAGATCCGGAATGAACTCGGCCCCGCCATCATCAACCACCTGAATCGCGACAACGTGATCAAGGTGGAGGCGAACATTGCGGGCCGGTCCCTCTCGGAAGTGAACAAGGGGATCGCCAGCAAGACGGCCAAGATCGTGCTGCCCCCCGGCGTCACGCTGTCTGAGGGCGGTCAGGTCGAACAGCAGACGGAGGTGTTTGTGAACATCTTCATCGCGCTTGGCGTGGCCATTGCCTTGATGTACCTGATCCTCGTGGTGCAGTTCGGCAGCTTCCTCGATCCGATTGCGATCCTGATTTCGCTGCCGCTGTCGCTGATCGGGGTCATGGGGGCGCTGGCGCTGACGGGGAACACGATCAACTTGATGAGCCTCATCGGGGTGATCCTGCTCTGCGGCATCGTGGCCAAGAACGCCATTCTGCTCATCGATTTCGCCAAGTGGTCGCGCGAAAAGAACGGCCTGCCCCTCCGCGAGGCGCTGATTGAGGCCGGGGCGATCCGGCTCCGTCCCATCCTGATGACGACCTTCGCCCTGATCGCCGGCATGGTGCCGGTGGCGCTCGGGCGTGGGGAAGGAGCCCAGTTCCGGGCCCCGCTGGGCGTCGCGGTGATTGGCGGGGTGGTGACCTCCACGATCCTCACCCTGCTCGTGATCCCGACCTTCTACGAGATCTTTGATCACATCCGTACCGTCATGATGCGGAAGCTGGGCGGGACGCCGCCGCACACCGGGCAGTTCCGGGTGCCGACCAATGTGGCCAGCGTCGCGGACTAGCAGGCGCTAAATTGCTGGAATGGTGGTGTTACCGTTCCTGCTCCCGTTCGCCGTCCCGGCCGCGCTCTCCATGGCGGCCGGCGCGTGGAATGACCTGAGTTTCTTCGCCAACCTCCCCGATGATGCTTGGACCTATGCCCTCCTGGGGGCCTCGGCCATCGTCATCGAGGAGTTGGCGCCGATCTTCGGCGGCATTGCCGCACATGAAGGTGGGCTGCAGTTCGCGCGCGTCGTGCTCGGCGTGACGCTTGGTGGCTGGATCAGCACCACGCTGCTGTATCTCGCCGGCCGCGCCCGATGGGGCGCCATTCGGCGCCGTTTCCCCAAAGTGCGAGGGGCCGGCACGATTGCCCTCCGTGCGGTGGGACGAAAGCCGATCATGGCCTCGTTTCTGGTCCGCTTCGCCTTCGGGCTGCGCCTCGTGCTCCCGCTCGCCTGCGGGGCGGCCCGTGTCCCGGCGCCGACCTTCCTCCTGATGTCCTTCCTCGGCTCGGCGCTCTGGTCCCTCGCGTTCACCGCGATTGGCTATGCCGCGGGCGAGGCCGCCGTGCGCGTCGTTGGGCATCTGGGGCAGGCGGGCGAGATCGTCGGGGCCCTGTTGGTCACCGGCGCGGTGCTGGCCTTCGTGCGCTGGAGCCGCCGCCGTCGGATGCTCAAAGAAGCCCGACGGCAGCGGGTGGCGTCGATGCCGCCGCAGCCACCCGCCGCATAAGCGTCAGATCACCGTCGCTTCGCGCGTGGTCATCTCGGCGCGTGCCGCCTCACGCAACGCCGACCATACCTGTTCGATGTGCGGACGATCGGTGCGGATATTCCCGATCGCGAGACGCAGCGTGTAGCGCCCGTGGAGTTTCGTATGGGACAGATACGCCTCGCCACCCGCATTCACCCGCGCCATGATCGCCGCATTGATCCGCTCCAGCTCCGCCTCGGTGGCCCCGTTGGCGAGGTAGCGGAAGCAGACCAGTGAGAGGGTCACGGGGGCCGTCAACTCCCAGCCGCCTTCGAAGTGCACCATGCCGGCGAATTCGCGTGCCAGTTCGCAATGATACCGAATGCGCTCCGCGAGCCCCTCTGCGCCATAGGCACGCAGTACCATCCACAGCTTGAGTGAGCGGAAGCGACGGCCCAGCTGAATGCCGTAATCCATCAGGTTCACGGTGTCGGTGCCGCTCTTCGTGACGAGATACTCCGGCAGCAGCGCAAAGGCCTGCTTGAGCGCTTCCGGGCGCTTGGTGTAGAGCACCGAGCAATCCATCGGGGTGAAGAGCCACTTGTGCGGATTCACCACAAACGAGTCCGCGTCGTCCACGCCATCAAGCAGGTAGCGCAGCTCGGGGACGATCGCCGCAACCCCGGCATACGCCGTATCGACATGCACCCACACGCCATGGCGCCGGGCAATGGGGATGATCGCGGCGACCGGATCCACACTCGTGATGCTGGTCGTCCCCACGCAGGGGACGACGGCCAGCGGATGAAAGCCCTGTGCGATGTCGGCGGTGATCGCCGCCTCCAGCGCGTCGGGGCGCATGCGGAACTGCTCGTCGGCGGGGATCTTGACCAGGTTGTCGTGCCCCAGACCCAGCGCGATGACGGCCTTGTCGATGGACGAATGCGCATGCTCGCTGCAATACACGCGGAGCACGGGGAGGTCGGTGCGTCCGGCCATGCCGCGCGCCCGAATGTCCAAGCCCGCCGCTTCACGCGCAGCACCGAGCGCGTAGAAAGTGCTGACACTCGCGGTATCGGTGATTTCACCAAACCAACCGTCGCCCAAGCCCATGAGCTGGCGCAGCCAGTCGAGCGTGACTTGCTCGACTTCGGTGACGGCGGGGCTCGTGACCCAGAGCATGCCGTTCGCGTTGAGCGCGGCGGTGAGCAGTTCGCCCAGGATGCCGGGATACGAGCCGGAATTCGCGAAGTACGCGAAGAAGGCCGGATGATTCCAATGCGTGATGCCGGGGAGCAGCGTCTGCTGGACGTCGGCGAGCATCGTCGCGAGCGGCTCGCCCTGCGCGGGCGGCGTTGTCGGGAGGGCGCGGCGAATGTCCCCTGGTTGCACCCGACTCATCACGGGGACGCGTTCGGGGTGCTCGAGGTACTCGGCGATCCAGTCGACGGCCGCGTGGGCGGCGGCCCGGAACTCGTCCGGGGAGAGATCGCCCGTCAGCGGCGGCATGGCATGATCGGACATATCCGAAAGGTCGCCCCACTCTCCAGCAGACACAACCGGAGGGCACACGCGGCGCACGTCGGGCGCCGGCTCCAGCGACGCCCTTCCGAATCCCGGTGCGCCGTGGCAGATCACAGCGAACCCTTTTGCTGAGGTCTTCCGTGAAGCGTCTGGCGCAATTGGCCGGTGGCATCGTCCTGCTCCTGCTCCTCGTGGTCACCGTGCAAACGGTGCGTCTCCCCGCACCGATCGCACCAGCCGTGGCGGATACAAGCGTGTTGGTCGCGGTGGATTCTGCTCAGGCGGCCCAGCGTCTGTCAGGGGCGGTGCGGTTGAAAACCGTGTCCATGGCCTCTGGGGCCCCAATCGATACGGCCGAGTTCCTGCGCTTTCACGCCTTCGTGGCGGCGGCCTTTCCCCGAGTGCATCAGACGCTCCGTCGCGAAACCGTGAGTGGTCTGAGCCTCCTGTACACGTGGACCGGGGCGGATAGCACGTTGCCGCCCGTGGTGCTGATGGGGCACATGGATGTGGTACCGGTGCCCGCGCCGAATCTGAAAGAGTGGCAGCATGATCCATTCTCCGGTGATGTTGCCGAGGGCTATGTCTGGGGACGCGGTACGCTCGATGACAAGACCACGGTGTTGGCCACATTGGAGGCGGTCGAGTTGATGCTCGCGCGTGGCTATCGGCCGCCGCGCACGGTGTATCTCACCTTCGGGCATGATGAAGAGGTGGGCGGGCGCTTCGGCGCACGGATGCTGGTGAACACCCTGGTGGCGCGTGGCGTGAAGCCGGCGCTGGTGATTGACGAGGGCGGGTTCATGGCGAGTGGCGTGATTCCCGGGCTCAAGGGACGCGCGGCGATCGTCGGGATCGCGGAGAAGGGATACCTGTCGCTGCGCCTGACGGCGCGGGCGCAGGGTGGGCATTCCTCGATGCCGACGGGGCGCACGGCGGTGGGGGCGCTCAGTCGGGCGATTGCCACCCTCGAGGCCAATCCGTTTCCGATGGTGCTGGATGGACCGACGCGTGGCATGCTGGAGGCGATGGCGCCGTATGCGCCGTTCACGCAGCGGATGGCGCTGGCGAATCTCTGGCTCACCGGATCGCTGGTACAGGGACAGCTGGCGAAGTCGCCCATGGGTGCCGCGTTGCTCCGCACCACGACATCGCCGACCATGCTCACGGCGGGGATCAAGGACAACGTGTTGCCGCCCGAGGCGAGTGCGGTGGTGAATTTCCGCATCCGGCCCGGGGAAACGCAGGCCACGGTGATGGCGCGGGTGACGGCCACGATCAATGACACGCTGATCACCGTGGTGCCTACCGATAGCGCCCGCGTGGACCCATCGCCGGTGTCTGATCCGAACTCGCCAGCGTTTCAGCTCATGGCGCGCACCATTCGCGCGATGGCCCCCGGGGAATCGCTCCCGGTGCTCCCCTATCTCGTGATGGGCGGGACGGACGCGAAGTACTGGGGGCCGCACTCGGCCAACGTCTTCCGCTTTCTGGCGATCCCCATGGGGGACGGCGACGTGTCACGCATTCATGGGGTGAACGAGCGCGTGGCGGTCGCCGACTACACGAGTGCCGTGCGCTTCTACGCGGCGCTGTTGCAGGGGCTGCCGTCGCTCCGGTGAGGGCGCGACGGCGGTCAGGGCTTCCGGAGTTTCAATCCCCAGTGCGTGCTCAGATACGTTTCGAGAACCTGGGCAATGGCATCACCAAACCGATCGCGATTGGCCTGCGTATCCCGCACGCCGATGTAGTTCGATTCAATCTGGACACCGCAAATGGGGCCATCGGTGATCCCACCGAGCGCAGAGGCGGCACTGCCGCAGGTGTGTCGCTCGGTGTTGTCACCGCCGTTGAAGTAATCGGTGCCATTGGGCGCCGGATCGCTCTGACTGGGCACGGCGGGGAACCCTGCCGCTGCCAGTAGCGTCCCCAGGCTGAGCGGTCCTCGCAGCAGCTGCGAGAAACGCAGCCCAGACTTGGGTACCAGGGTGCGAATGCTTGAGGTCTGGAGATAGGTCGGACTCGCATCCAGCGCGGCGTCGGTCTTGTCGAGATCCGCGTCGGCTAGCAGGTATCCCAGCTCCAATCGCGCAATCGGATGGGCATGCCCATGCATGTCCATGTACCAGCCGGTGCCAGAGGCTTTCGCCACATCGGCCTTGGCTTGCGTGATGAAGGCATGCCAGTCGTCGAGCGCATCCTGCGCTTCGGCCACATTGCAGGCCGCTTCGAGCGCCATGCGGTTCGGATCGAGCTTCTTCCGCGAAAGATGCGAAATGATGACGTGCGGATAGACCCCGAAGCGCACGAAGTAGCGCTGCTGCATCGCCCGGACGAGCTCGATCGTATTGACGTCCGTGACCGTGGTGGCACTGCCGCCGCACTTCGCGGCCGTGCGGTCGGGGATACTGGTGGGGACGAGTGCGCCACCGTGCGGGGCCGACAAAATGACGGGCGCGTTCCCGGCCACATACTCGATGTAATTTTTCCGGCCGAAATACGATTGCCCCGGGACGTATACCACCGGGGCGGGCGTCCCGCTGCCACCGCTGGTGCCACCCGTGCCGTTGCCATTGGTCCCACCGCTGGTGGGCGTTTGGGTGGGAGCGTTCCCGCCACAGCCGGCAACCAGCAGCAGCAGGGCCAATCGGCCCTGCGGCCAACGCCCGGCGATCACGGAACCGGCTTGGGGGTGCCGCCGGAGCGGAGAAAATCCATCGCCATGTTCGTCATCGCCCGAACGCCAATCGGCAGGGCGCGATCATCGCCCTGAAAGAGCGGCGAATGGTTGCTCGCCAC
>JBEIUK010000336.1:0-1766 GCA_040374415.1 Gemmatimonadaceae bacterium
CGCGCCGGGTTTCGCGATGACCTTTCCCGGCGGGTCGCGCTTCGCGACGCTGGAGGAACTGATCGCCTGGGCGCGTCCGCGCTACCAATGGGTCAGGAAGCGCTACGACCGTTTCGACGAGGCGCCCGGCGCGGATGCCGATGAGCGGATCGTCTATTGCTACGGCACGCTGTACGGCGTCTGGCCGGACGGCACGGCCTTCGAGGGCATCCGCTTCATCGACCGTTTCGCGGTGCGCGGCGGCCTGCTCGCCGACCAGCTGGTCTGGAACGACCTCGCCGAGATCCAGGCCCGCGGCCGGACCTGAGCGGCCGCGGCCAGCCCTCCCGCGACCAGATCCCCTGCGGTCAAACCACCGCTTGATCCGCCCGCCCGCTGCTTGTAGAACCCGCGCAGTCCCAACGGGCGCCGCAGTAGCTCAGGGGTAGAGCAGCGCATTCGTAATGCGCGGGTCGGGGGTTCAATTCCCTCCTGCGGCACCATTCCCCAAAATTCGATCCAGACAACCAGTCCCGCACCGGCCTTGGCTGCGACGGGATCGGCACGTGCTCGACCAGAGCCGCCGCGGCAGAGGGATGGTCCGGAGCGGAATTCTCGCGGTCCCCCTAGGCAGTGCCCCGCCGCGCCCATTCCTCAGCCAGAACCCCGCACACCACCAGGTCGTGCAGCGTGTCCCACTTCACCTTGTGGCGGCGCAGCACTCCCTCCTGCTGCATCCCCAGCTTGCGCATCACCGCGCCCGAGGCCGGGTTGCCGGCCACATGGCGGGCCTCGATGCGATGCAGCCCAAGCGTGGTGAAGCCGTAGTCACAGAGCGCCTCGGACGCCTCGGTGGCATACCCGCGCCCCCACGCGGGCACGGCAATCCAATATCCCAGTTCGGCGCGCGCATGCTCGGCGGCGAATACCAGCCCGACCGCACCCACGAGGGTGTCGACACCGCGCGCGGTGACCGCACAGGTGAGATGGGTGCCGTCGCGCCACCGGGCCGCGTGTGCGCCGATGAACGCCTCGGCCTCGCCATCGGGATAGGGGTGCGGAATGGTGGCGGTGGTGGCCGCGATACGCCGATCACCGGCCAGTCGCTGCAGGTCGGCGGCATCGGCAAGCCGATAGGGGCGCAGGACCAGGCGATCCGTCTCGAGCACGGGGCGTGGGCCAGCGATGGCGGCGTCGAAGCGCTCGCGAAAAGCGGCCAGGGTGGCGGCGTCATTCATGCGTCACTCAGGCATCTGTCATGCGTGCGGGCGATCCGGCACGTAGCCCGGCCTGATCCCGACGTGAAGGCGTAATCCGGGGGTAACTCACTCCGTCCCGGATTTTTTCGGGCTCTCCGCCTTGGGTCGGGCCATCGGGGCGGGACAGGTTGTCTGGATGTGATTTTTGCGATTTTTGAACGGTTGCATCGCTCGCAGGGGTGCATGAATGTGGGGCCGGATGTGGGGCCGGCGCGGTTCGAGCGTCCTCCGCATCTGTCGGGACTGGGGCATGCGACACGATCTAGACACGCGGTCGGGATGGAGGCGCGCGATCCTGGCCCTGCTGATTGTCCTGGGGGCGGCCTCGGGTGCGACGCTGCACGCGCAGGCTCAGGCTCAGGTCCCCAGCTACGACGCGCAGGTGGCCTTCGAGGCGGCGGTCGTGCGCTATGGCGGACGCGCCTTCGAGAACCTCACGGGAAACGGGTGCAAGGATCGCCTGCGGTCCCATGGCCATATCGACACTCTGGGCCGGCGAAGCGCCGAGGCGTTGCCGGGGATGTCCCC
>JBEIUK010000239.1:0-4339 GCA_040374415.1 Gemmatimonadaceae bacterium
TCGCCTGGTGGGGACACAAAGGAACGCCCCGCGGAATGCATCCGCGGGGCGTTCGCTTTTTCAGGGCCGAGGCTGATCAGTAGCCGTCGCGCGTCCAGACGAGAATGACCCCGCAGCGCCGATCGGCGCCACCAAATTGCGCCGGGACCGTAGCGGCGCCCGAGTAGACTTCAATGCCGGCAACCTGACGCGGCGGCGGCAAGAGGTCGAGGTTGAAGGAGCGTGGCAGGACAATGCCATCGAGGAAGACCTGCATACTGCAGGCCCCACTGCCATCACCACCAATGCTCCCGCCTTCCCGCTTGGAGAGCGCCACCGTCCCGGCGAAGGCCCCGGTGGTGATGCGCGAGACATCGATGCCCCGCAGCGTCCGGAGGAAGTCACTGGTCTCTCGCGAACCACGCCGATCGATCTGCTCCTGCGTGATGAACTGCCCGATCCCCTGATCTCGGCGCTGTTCAAATTCGAGCATGCGCATGGAGACCCGACGCTCGCGCACCCGAACGGTGTCCATGAGGTTCGTGGTGCGCGCCAACGTATAGGCCAGCCGCAGGGTATCGTCGGGGGGCACTTCAATGATCCCGGAGGTGGGCGCAAAGCCAATGCGACGCACCACCAACAGGTATTGGCCAGCGGGTACCTGAAGGAACCGGAACCGGCCGTTGTCTGAGGTGACCACGCGGGCGCCAACGCCAACCACCGATACGTCAGCGGCCCCCAACGGGCGCAGCAACGTATCCGAGACGACGCCGTCAATGATGCCGATCCCGGACTTCGGTGGTGGGGCTTTCTGGGCCTCAGCCCGCGCCCGGTCCTGCACGGTGGTGCGCTGTTGGGCTCCAAGGGGGAGCGCCACCACCATGAGGGGCGCCAGCAGGCGCGATGCGTACCGCATCGTGTGCTGACGTCGTGGGCTGTGTGCAATGCTCGCCATCACGCCGCTCCTGAATGCTCATCTTCAAACCGCACGGGATCGCCGACGGCGATCTCTCCGTCTGTCAGGACAATCGCGAAGGCGCCACCACCCCATGCTGGCCGCATTACGGCCTGCAGCCCGTCGTGAAGCGCATCCATCTGGTGACAGGGCTTCGTCTCACCGGCGATCTCGAAGCGCATGTCACCGATGCGGAGAATACGCCCCCGCGAATCGCGCAGGTCACAGCCACGCACCAGCACATTCGCGCGCCGCGCCGAGGGATCAAGAGACGCCCCCACGGCGGCCATGTGCGCAGCCCACCGCTCGGCCTCGAGGATAGTGACCTGACGACGCCCGCCCTGATTGGCCGACCCCACCAGTCCGCGGTTCGCCTTGACGGTGCCCTGCGTTACCGCATCCATCGGGCCGTTCTTGGCCCGCTTGATCCAGATCTGCTCGACAGTGCCTGCGGTGGTTGCTGAGGTCATGCGCGTTCCACGATCCGGTCAATAAGGAAGCTGGATTGCTCCAGCGCGTCTTCCGTGAAGGCCCCGAAGAACTGACGGACCTCCTCGAAGAGTGCGGAAAAGGCGGCCCGATCGCCATGGGCCAGCACCGCGGCGAGATCCCCCGCGGCGCCCTGAAAAGCCCCCGTAACCTCCGCCGTGGCCGGGTTTCGCATCTCGATGGGTCCGTATAACCCGGGATCCTGGGCGAAGTGCCGCGCCGCCACAAACAGTTCCAGTAGATACGCCGGCGAGGTGAACTCGAGAGTCTCCACCAACGGCATCCCGAGCCGCGCCAGCGTCACACCGAGTACCTGCGTCTGGAAATGCGTCAGCACCTGTACGATCGCCATCGCGCGGTCGTGGTGGGCCGGCGTGGCCTCTGACACGACGAGCCCGCGGGCTGACAGGGTGTGATGCAACCAGTCTGCCCACCGGTCACCGCGACCTCGGCAGAGCACGATGCGCTGCCCTTGCAGCGAATGCACACCGGGGCCGAACATTGGGTGCGTCCCCACCACACTGGCGGTCGTCGCCGCCAGCATGGCCGACATCGGCGCCTCTTTGATGGAGGTAATGTCCATCAGCAGGCCCTCGGGACGCACCGCTGGCCCGACCGCGCGAATGACCGCCTCGGTGTCGTCAATCGGCACGGCAATCACCACCACCTCTGCGAGGGCCGCCGCTTCGGTAGCGGTCAGGGCCGTCTCGCGATCCGCCACGATCACCTGATGACCCAGATCGGCAAAGAGCCGGGCCACGAGCCGTCCCATCTGGCCATGCCCCCCGATGACGGCGACGGTGATCGGCGTCGCTCCCACCGGCACTTCGGTGCGAAGCACCGCCTGCTGATCGCGACTGGAGCGCAGGAGCAGCCGGAAGATCGACTCGACATCGGCCGCGGGGAGCCCGAGGGCCTGGGCCCGCTCCCGGCGGTCGTCGAGGATCTCCCGTTCCCGGTCGCGATCGCGAATGCGGACCCCGTGATCCCGTTTGAAGGCCGCAACCTCGGAGACGAGCGCCATCCGCCGCGCCATGATCTGCAGCAGATCGCGGTCCAGCGTGTCGATCATCGCCCGCAGCACCGGCAAGGTGCGGCGGGCGGGCTCCATGGAGTCGACGCGTCCCTGAGAGGGCGAAGAATCGCTGGCCACGGTGATCGTGTACGCGTTAGACGGTGGGCTGATAGCGGCCCCAGACGCGCTGGAGCGTGTCTGAAATTTCACCGCCGGAGGCCCGATGCCGCACCGCGTCAATGAGGAGCGGCATCAACGGTCGACGGGCGCCCGTGTGCTCAGGGAGATAATCAACGGCGGCCGCTTCGATCGCGGCCAACGCGTCCTGCACGCCCCCCCCGTTTCGTGCGGCCTTCACCTGCGCGAGACGCTCCACCTGCTCACGTTCCAGCGCCGAGAAATCCGGAGCGGGGATGATTGGCGGGTCCTGGCCATCGCCGAACTTGTTGACGCCGACAACGACGGTCTCCCCTGCTTCCACGCGCAGTTGGTGTGCGTACGCGCTCTGCCCGATTTCGTCTTGCAGGAAGCCGGCACGAATGGCGGCAGCGGCGCCACCGAGTTCATCGACCTTGCCGATCAGCGCCATCGCGCGGCGCTCGATCTCATCGGTGAGCTGCTCGACATACCAGCTGCCGGCGAGCGGATCCACGGTGTTCGCGACCCCCGACTCGTAACCGACGATCTGCTGCGTTCGCAGCGCCAGCGTGGCCGCCTCAGCCGTCGGCAGTGCGAGCGCTTCGTCGTAGCCATTGGTGTGCAGCGACTGCGTCCCACCGAGTGCGGCGGCGAGCGCCTGCACGGTCACGCGCACCACGTTGTTGAGCGGTTGCTGCGCCGTGAGGGTGACACCACCGGTCTGTGTGTGAAAGCGGAGGCGGCAGCTGTTGTCATTCGCGCCGAATCGCTCGCGCATGATACGCGCCCAGAGGCGGCGGGCGGCGCGGAACTTGGCGACTTCTTCAAACAGATCGCTGTGCGCGGCGAAGAAGAACGACAACCGCGGGGCAAAGGCGTCGACCGCCAGTCCGGCATCGACCGCCTGCTGCACATACGCAATGGCGTCGGCAAAGGTGAAGGCCACCTCCTGCACAGCCGTCGCGCCGGCTTCACGAATGTGGTACCCCGAAATGGAAATCGGATTCCACTGCGGGACCTCGTCAGCCGCGAAGCGAAACATCTCGGCCGTGAGGGCCATGGACGGCCCCGGCGGATAGATGTACGTACCGCGCGCGATGTACTCCTTGAGAATGTCGTTCTGCACCGTCCCGGAGAGCGTCGAGCGCGCGATGCCCCGTTCTTCCGCCACCACGATGTACATCGCGAGGAGCGTGGAGGCGGTGGCATTGATCGTCATGCTCGTCGAGACGCGATCGAGCGGAATCCCATCGAGCAGGACGTGTAAGTCTTCGACGGTATCGATCGCCACGCCGACGCGTCCCACTTCGCCGAGGGCGCGTGGCGAATCGGAGTCGATTCCCATTTGCGTCGGGAGATCAAAGGCGACCGAGAGTCCGGTCTGGCCGGCATCCAGCAGCAACTTGAAGCGCGCGTTGGTGGCCTGCGCGGTCCCGAATCCCGCGTATTGACGCATCGTCCAGAGGCGGCCGCGATACATCGTTGGCTGCACACCACGGGTAAACGGGAACTGCCCCGGATCGCCGAGATCACGGGCATAGTCCACGGGGGCGTCGTCCGGCCGGACGACCACGGAAATCGGAATCCCTGAGGGAGAGAGACGGTCGCTCATCTCCCCAATGTAGCGCGGGGCACCGCGCTGTGGTGCGCCGTGCCCCGCCTTCCAACCGCCCGCCAGCCGCCTCGCGCCGCAGTGATCAGGCGACGGCCGCTGGCTCCGGCTTTGCGCCCGGGCCGCGGCGGTCCGTCGCGGGGAGTGGGAA
>JBEIUK010000242.1:0-4292 GCA_040374415.1 Gemmatimonadaceae bacterium
GGGCTGCCAATGACATCGGCGACCTGATCTTCCAGGTAGCGGGTCCGCAAATCCGCGAACGTGGCGACCTGCAGGGCGGCATTCCAGATGGTTGGCGTGTTGCGGAGCTGCTGCCCAGGCACGCGGGAGGCGTTGCGCGGTAACCCATCGGTAAAGGCGCGTGACGGCAGATGGCAACTGGCGCACGACCGCTGGCCATCGCCGGACAACACGGGATCCTGGAAGAGACGGGCGCCAAGTTGGACCGCTGGGAGTGTCGCAGGGGCGGAACCCGGCGGCGCGAATCCCTGCGGATCGAGCGCGTTTGCGTCGAAAATGCTCGCGGCGTCCGCCCGTAACGGCACATGATCCGTCGGGGTTGCCAGCTTCAGCTGTTGACGCGCCTGGCCTACGACCGTTGCTAACGGCTGGAGGTGCACGGCCATCCACCGAAAGCGATCAAGCGTACGGTCGGTCTGTTCCTCGAGCGCCTCAATCGTCGCGCGGAAGGCACTGTCCACGCGCCAGAGTGACGGCGAGTCGCTCTCAATCCGCTCCGGTGCGTACGACGCCAGCGCCAGGCGCACCCCCCGCAACGCGGCAGCGGCTTCTGGCACGCTGTGCCGAGCGATCGGAGAGTCCGTACTCGTAATGCCGAGCGTGGCGATACGCGCCAGTTCGTACCGCGCGGCATCCCACACCCGATCATCGGTCAGCCGCTGCGAACGGAATGCTGTGGCCAGACGGCGCAGGTCCCCGCGCAGCGAGGTCAGGTCGGCACGAAGCGCCGCCGTGTCCACGCGCGACGCGGGACCAAACAATCGCTCCTCAATGACTTGAAAGCCTTCCGGCGCTTTGAGAATACCGGGGCCTTCGTCTTCTTCCACTTCCGTGACCGCCGCACCATTGATCGACCGACTGGTCGTTGGCTCGTAGTACTCGGCCATGAACTCCAACTGTTTCCACGCGAGCCGCGCGTGGCGAAACGTGCGTTGGGCCTCGAGGCGCCATGTTGCCGGCGTCGCCGCCCCATGACCGGCCGTGATGGAATCGAGGCGCTCGACCTGACGCTGCAGAGAATCCAAGGCAGTTAACCAGCTGCGGCGTGCCATCGTGGCACGAGGGTCGGAACGGTCACCGGCCAGACTGGCGGACGAGGTGGACCGGTCTGTACAGGCGACGCTGCACAGACCAACCACCATCATCCCCCTCATCAGCAACCGGGTCGCGCGGCTCACGCCACCGTCCCCCGACGGCACGCCGCGGGGATCACCGCGGCAAGCCTCGGATGATCACGACCTGGCTCGCCTGATTTTCCGTGGGACGCACCGCTCCGCCATCTGGTGCCAGATACTTGTCACCGCGCCACGTATGCGGCTGCACGGAGAGCATGAAGGTATTCTCTGTGCCAGTCTGCGCGGAGATGTCGATCAGCGCCCCATACTCCCACCCAGCAAACGGCTGCGCGGTGCCCGGCGTGAAATACGCCGCATCCGTATTCGTCCGGCGATGGTCCAGCATCAACACCGGCTTGATGGCCTTGGACGCGATGTGATACTGATAGAGATACGCATCGTGCGATTCGTCGCCGTAGCCGTTGTCATCTTCGCCAATGTAGACGTAGTCCTTCCCAACATAAATGTTGTCGGGGTTCTGGAACGTCTTGGCCGGACCGGTGCGATCATCCCCGTCGAGCAGGACTTCGAGGGTCCCCTTGAGCGGATCGGTCGCGCTCAACGTCACGCGATACACGCGACCATACTTCGTGCGACCACCGGCGGCGTTCACGCCCGTGGTGTTCTGACCGGTCACATTGAAATAGACCTCGCGACCCACGCCGTCCTTGCGGTAGTCAATGTCTTCCACCCGGCCAAACTGCATCGCGTTGAGCGCCACGGTGGCCAGGTTGATCTGCCGGCCCGTCATCGCGGTGTGGCCAGTCACTTCCCGGAACTCAACCGGATAGCTGCCGCCCACCACCATATCACGCTCACGCACGTTATTGTCGGTGCGGGCCAGCGCATACATCTTCCCGCCATCGAGGTCCCCGACAGTGCCGGCCACATACATCGCCAACTGACCGCCTTCGGCGCCCGAGTCATCATCACCCAACAGGATGACGGTCTTGCCCGGATAGGCGGTCTTCGGCAGTGGGACGGTGTTTTCGGTGTTCCAGCGACCGAAGCCGGTCACGTACTTCGGCGTATTCGCCGTTCCGAACGGATTGACGGCAAGGACCTGCGATTCTTCATTGCTTTCACCGCCTGTGAGGAACAGCGGGCCAAAGCCATGCTCCTCCATGGTGACCATGGTGGCCGAGCACATGCGGTACTTGCCTGACGTGGAATTCACCACATAGTCACCCTTGACCGGCTTGAGCGTTTCGTAAAAGGTGATGCGCGAGACAGAATAGTTGTCTTCGTTGTTCACCAGGGCCGTGAAGGTGCCATCGGCATTGCGAATGAGCCCAGACCCGTCCGCAGACCCACCGAAACGGAACGTGGGGGATCCGGCGAGCACGTCGTCGCTGGAGAGCAACGAATACACGTCCACACCGGCAATGAGGCTCTTCACCAGCGCCGGCGTTGCCGACGTGCTGCGCAACTGCACTTTGGTAGCTTCGACTGCCGTCGACGTGCTGTCCCCGCACGCCAGTAGGCTGACTGAAACGATCGCCAGCGCACCCGCGCTCAGCATCTTTCGCATAGGTCCGTACCCTTCGGCCGCATCGGCCGCAAAAATTCCGGTGTTGACATGACGGTTCCCGCTTGACGCGGAGCCGGAAGTTTGCGGACGATGGCTGGAATGCTGTGAACAGACGGTCACCCTTTAGTCACGGTCCGTTCACGCGCATCTTGCCCAGCTCACGCGCGGCGGGGCATGTTTGGGGAGCGAAGACCCCTCAGCTGACCCACTCCCCTGCCCTGCGTCCCATGTACGCTGTCGCGCTCATTCACTATCGCCGTCCCTTCGAGGAGATCGCCCCGCATGTGGACGATCACCGCGCCTATCTCCGGAGCCTCAAGGCGGCGGGGATCCTGCTGGCCTCCGGGCCGTTCCAGCCACGCCATGGGGGGATGCTGCTGCTCCGTCTCCCCGATGGTGGGGACCCGGTCGCCACGATGGACGCGATCCGCGATGCGGACCCGTTCACACAGCGCGGCATGGCACAGTATGAGATGCTGGAGTGGGCGCCGGTGATTGGGACGGAGGGGCTCGACGCGTTGTAACCAGGACCTTGGGAAGTAACGTGATGGCGTGAAAGCGCCAATCGCTTCGGAGGGTCAGACCTTGAATTTCGTGCAGGGGTACCAATATTATTCAGGAACCTCTGAACATTTATGATCACGCAAAAGATCCGTCCTGCGCGGACTTCACAGACCCCTGAGGACTCAGCGCGGATGTCGCTCAGCGAGGCGGCGTTTGTTATCGGTGTCCCGACCCGCGTGGTGAATACCATCGTGGACGAGCGCGAGATCGAGTTACTCCCTTCGCGGCGTCCTGCAGGCAGTGCGGAACGCCGCGAACGATCTGTCGGGGCGCGAGCGGTAGCGTATCTCGCCCTCCGCTGTCGATATCAGGAGATGCTGTCACCGAACGGCCGTCGTGCGCTCTATGAGGCACTTCGGCCCTTCCCGGACACGTGGCAGACGTTGCTCGCCCCCCCAGCGGAGCACATTTCCCTCGGTGCTGGTCTTCTGGTCACGCTGGAACCAACCTGGCGACAGTTTCGGGAGCGACTCACGGCGCTCGAATCCGCGAGTGCATGGGTGGAGAGAGATCCGCACATCAACGGCGGAGATCCCGTCGTCCGCGGCACGCGCGTCTCTGTTGCGGTCTTGGCGGATCTGGTCAAGCAGGGAGCCTTGGAAGCTGAGCTTCTGGACGACTTCCCGAGCCTGACGCGTGAAAGCGTGCGAGCGGCCCTGCAGTTCGCCGCTCTGCATCCACGCCGTGGTCGCCCACCGGGGACACAGGGCCGGCGCAGGGTGACCGACGGCGAGTAACGCGCAGTCGGCGCAGGTTCCTCGAATGCGGAACGGACCTGCGTCAGGTGCAGCGGCGCTCAACACGCGTACGATGCGCCTCCAGTGGCGTGATTT
Source organism: Gemmatimonadaceae bacterium (assembly GCA_040374415.1). GTDB lineage: Bacteria > Gemmatimonadota > Gemmatimonadetes > Gemmatimonadales > Gemmatimonadaceae > Gemmatimonas. Next base: position 4,083 of record JBEIUK010000242.1, read on the forward strand.
TGCAACGCGATGCGGGATTTCGGAGAGAGGCCTTAGGGTACCTTCCCGAAATGCATTTCCTGATTGATGAAAATCTCTCGCCGCGATTATGCGGGATTGCACACCGCTTTGGCTACGAATCCACACACGTAGCGCATCGGGGATGGGCTGGGATTCCAGACGAACAGTTATTTCAGCTCCTTGTCGCTCGGTCATACATTCTTGTGACCA
>JBEIUK010000120.1:0-8844 GCA_040374415.1 Gemmatimonadaceae bacterium
CGCGTATTCGTTTTGCGGATGGCCAGCGTGTCCCTTCACCCACTCCCACCGGTATTCATGCGGCGCGATCGCGGCGACAACGGCTTGCCAGAGTTCGAGATTTTCGATCGCGCCGTCTTTGCGTCGCCAGCCGCGCGCCATCCAGCCCTTCACCCACGACGACAGCCCATCCACGATGTATTTCGAATCGGTCGTGAACTGCACCGACAGGCGGTTCCCCTTGCGGGAGAGCGCTTGAAAGGTGTCGAGCACCGAGCGCAGCGCCATGCGGTTGTTGGTGGTATCCGGCTCCGATGCCCACAAGTCAAAGCGCTGCACCACCCCATCGGGACGGCGCCATTCCACGAGCGCGCCAAAGCCGCCCGGCGTCTGCCCGGCGCGCCCATTCCCCAGGCACGATTCATCCGCATAGACCGCCACCAGCGGGTACTGCGCGCTCATCGCACCGCGTCCACGCGATCGAGCTCGTCGACGTACAACGTCATCGGATGCCCGGTCGTCGGATGCCGCGCCTCAATGATCTCGCGCCCCGCCGTGATCCGCAGGCGGTTCGGAATCACGAGATATTCGGTGCCCCGACGTACGAGGGCCACGCGCGTGCCAGCCGTGATGGCGTGCTCCAGTCGGTCGTACTCCACCACAGACAGCGGCATGCGGGAGGTTTCGGGGAAAAAGACAACAGGTCGGACGACGATCAGTCGATCGACGTCGCCGGCCACGACCGGCAGACCGCTTCAAGAATATCCGTGGCGCGCGTCACCTCCGAACAGTCCACCCATTCGGTGGCGGAATGCGCCCGCGCAATATCACCCGGGCCGAAGCAGAGTGCTGGAATACCGGCCTCGGCGAAGAGGGCGGCATCGGTCCAGCAGGAGAGCCCCGTGATCGCCGCCGGCGCCTGGGGCCCACCAGCGGCACGCACCAGTGTCTGGGTCAGCGGCGCGGTGGGTGACAGATCGAGCGGGGGCTGCGCGCACTCGAGCGACAGCACCGCGTGGACTGACGGATCTTCGGCCATCAGCGCATCACAGAGCGCCTGCACTTCGGCCAGCGCCTGCGCCCCCGATTCCCCGGGAATCGTCCGCCGTTCCACACGCACCGTGCACGATTCGGCATAGGTCGACCATCCGGTGCCCCCGCTGATCATCGCGGCGTGCAGTGACGGGCGCCCGAGCAGCGGATGCGACCGCGTACACAGCACCTCCCGCTCAAAGCGGTCCAGTGCGACGAGGAAGCGACCGGCATGACGCACGGCATCCACCCCCACGTCATAGCGACTGCCATGCGCCGCGCGACCGGTGAAGTGCACCGCAATCCAGGCAAAGCCTTTGTGCGCCGGACAGACGGTCATGCGCGTGGGCTCGGTGATGATGGCCGCACTCCCCCGCAATCCGTCCGCGAGGAGTGCCCGCGTGCCAATGGACGCGAACTCTTCATCACACACCGCCGTCACGATCAATTCGGAGGCCAAGGGACCACGCGCCGCTGCCCGCGCCGCCGCCACACACATCGCGGCGATCCCGCCCTTCATGTCGGTCGCCCCACGACCGTAGAGCCGATCGCCCTCGATCGTGGGATCAAAGGGCGCATGCTGCATGCCCTCGGTGCCGACGACATCGAGATGCCCATTCAGAATGAGCGGCGTGCACCCTGCGGGCCCGATGCGCGCCACGACATTCGGGCGTCCGGGCGCAACCTTGGTGGTCTGCACGGTGAAGCCCCACCCAGCGAGGACCTCCGCGAGAAAGGCGGCGCATGCCCCTTCCCCCGGTCCCCCGTCAACCAGCGACGGGTTCCGCGAGTCGATGGCAACCAGGGCGCGCGTGAGCGCGATGGGGTCAAGCGGAAAGGCGGCGGGCACCTGTCAGGATACCCGGCCGGTGGGCGCGGCGGCAAGCGCGTCGGACGCGGGACGCACCGCTGGCTCCCCCGCCGCATCCGTATGCAGCTGCACGCCGCGCGGATCCACGCGCCACGCCAACCGTTCCGCGTAGGAGGCCAGCGCCGCTGCCACGGCGTCGGTCCGGTCGGCCGGCGCAAAGACCACCACGCAGCCACCTCCTGACGCCCCGAGCGCTTTCACCGCGGTCGCACCCGCTCCGCGCACCGCCTGCTCAAGCGCATCGATCCGCGCCGTGGTGATCCCCGGATGCAGCGCCCGCTGATGCTGCCAGTGTTCATCCACCAACGCCACCAGCTCACCAATCGCCCCGGCGTGCAGCGCCGCGATCATCTGCTCAGCGAGCGCCGCCATACGGGCGAGGGCCTGCACGACCCGCGGGACCCGCTCCCGATAGCCGGTGAGCACGGCCGCGATGGTGTCGCCGGAAATGCGCGACTCCCCGGTATAGGCCAGGAGGCACTGCTGCTCGAGGGCGGCGGTCATCTCCGCGGTGAGCGGGATCGGCTCCACCTGGGTGCTGACGCCAAAGCGCAGCCCCAGCGCCCCGCCATACGCGGCCGCGTAATGATCCTGTCGCCCGCCGGCGATGCCGAGGTCGGCGACCTCCACCTCGCGGCTCCATTCCGCGAGGGTGGCTGGCGATGCGGTGACGCCCCGGGCCGCGTGGAGGGCGGCGGCGAGGGCGACCCCGGCCGCGGAGGAGCCGCCGAGCCCGGCCCCGATCGGGAAGTCACTGACCACGGTGACGTCGGCAGGGAAGGCGGCGCGGCGGAGGGCCGCCGCGACGAGGGCGTCCGTGTGGTGCGGGACGTCGTGAGCGGTCTGGGTTGGCACGACCCGGGCGGTGGCGCGCCGCGTGATGGCGAGGTTACAGACGACACCGCCTCGCTCTTCGGGGTAGGGCGGGACATCAGTCCACCCTCCGCCGAAGTCGAGGCGGGTCGGTGCCGACGCGATGAACGCGTGGGGCACGGTCGGTCCGAACCGGTTACTTCTTCTTGACGGCCTTCTTCGCCGGAGCCTTTGCGGCCGACTTGCTCGGTGCCTTGGCGGGGGCCTTCGCAACCGGCTTGGCGGGCGCCTTCGCCGCAGGCTTCGCCGGCGCCTTGGCCGGCGCCTTCGGAGCGGGCTTGGCGGGGGCCTTCGCGGCGGGCTTGGCCGGGGCCTTGGCCGGCGCCTTCGCGGCGGGCTTGGCCGGGGCCTTGGCGGGTGCCTTCACGGGCGCCGGCTTCGGGGCCGGCTTGGCGGGGGCCTTGGCGACCGGTGCCTTGGCGGCGGGAGCGGCCTTGGCGGCCGGCTTCTCCGCCACCTTCTCCGGGGCCTTTTCCACCGGCTCGGCCTTGGCGACCGGCGGCTTCGGGGTCGGCGCCGGGGTCGGGGCCTTCAGTACGAGCGGCATCGCCTTGTCAGACGGGCGCTGCGGCTGCAACCGCATGGCGGCACGGGCTTCCAGCGCCGCTTCCGCGGCCGCGGCTGGGGCGGTGACGGCCTTGGGCATCTGCCCAAGCGGGATCGGCTTTGGCGGCGCGGCCTTGGGCTCCGGCTTGGGGAGCGCACCATGCTTGGCGATGTACGCCGCTTCGGCCTGCTGGATCAGGACATCACCTTCGTCCTGCCCCATCTGGCCACGGCGGACCATGTAGTGAATCAGGTCACGGGCGCTTTCGATCGCGAACGCGCTAAAACCGGCAGCGGCCCCGATGACATCGCGCATGGCGCCTGCCATCTTGCTGCCAGCTTCGAGGCTGATCTCGTGGGCCCGGGCGGCCATTTCCGCAGCGGTATCCCGCGCGTCGGCCGCTCGGTGGCCAGGACCCCGCCGAGGGGCGGGGGCGGCCGGTGGGGCATCACCTTCGAGACTCAGATCGTCGTCAACCTGCGGCGTGTCAGCCATGGTGCGAACGGACTCCTTCCACCAGACAAATAAAGGGTGCGGCTGCGCCAGCCACTTCGGATCCACCCCGCAGGGTTCACCCGATCGGCGCGCAGTCGCTTGAACGGTGTAAGTATATGATTTTCCGACATCTATGCAACCCGTTCCGGTCAACATTTTGGGCCGTTCGCCCTAAATAGTTGCCCTCAGCGGACGTCGGCGGGCAGTCTGTTGTCTGAGTAACCGTCTGGTTCATGCCACATATTTCGCGTCATTAACACGCCAGCATACACGCACTATATCGCTATCATGACGAATTTACCGCTTCGTGGCGTCCGAGTGCTGGATCTGACCCGGGTGCTGGCTGGGCCGCTGTGCACGATGATGCTGGGGGATCTGGGGGCGGAGGTGATCAAGGTGGAGCGTCCGGGGGGCGGGGACGACACCCGGGGGTGGGGCCCACCCTTCGCCGAGGATGGGCAGTCGGCGTATTTCCGGAGCGTGAACCGCAATAAGCGGTCGATCGCCCTGGAATTGTCGGACGACGGGGACCGCGCGCTGCTGCTGTCGCTGCTGGCGACCGCCGATGTGCTCGTCGAGAACTTTCCGAAGGGGTCATTGGCGCGATACGGGCTTGATAAAGATCAGTTACTGGCGCAAAACCCGCGCCTTATTTGGTGCACGCTCTCGGGATTCGGTCCGGCGAGTGATCGCCCAGGGTATGACTTCGTCGTGCAGGCGGAGGCCGGGTGGATGGCGATCATCGGGGAGCCAGAGGGCGCCCCGATGAAGTGCGGGGTGGCGTTGGCCGATGTCCTCGCGGGGAAAGACGCCGCCATCGCGATTCTGGCGGCGCTTTCCGGGCGGGAGCGGGGGACCACGGTCGAGCGCGCCCTCCACGTCTCGCTCAACCACAGCGCCACCGCGGCGCTGGTCAACGTGGCCCAGAACACGCTCGTCAGCGGGGCCGACGCCGGACGGTGGGGGAATGCCCACCCCAATCTCGTCCCGTACCAGCTCTTTCAGGCCGCAGACGCCCCGATCGTGCTGGCGGTGGGGACCGATGGACAGTGGCTGGCGGCCGCCTCGGCGCTGGATTTACCAGAATTTTCCGCCGATCCGGCGTTGGCGACCAATGCCGGTCGTGTAATGCACCGGGAGCGCATCGTGGCGGCGCTGGCCTCACAAATCGCGACCCGCCCCGCGGCGGACTGGATCGCCAGGCTCGAGGCCGCCCGGGTCCCCTGCGGCCGAGTGCGATCGGTGCGCGAGGCGCTGGCCGACGTCCCCAGCTCCCCTGTTACGGGGGTGGCATCCGCGGTCGGCGGAACGGTCCGCTGCCCACCGCCCCCCCTCGATGCCGACGGTGAAACAATTCGGGGTTTTGGCTGGAGTTTGTGACGACAGCGACCGATAATTCCGCCGTTTTTTCTGTGACCTCGCCGGTGACCGCTCGTCCTCCCGGTGAGGCAATCAGTGGGGACGCCGGCTCCGGGTCCCGTGCGCAGGGGTGTCGATCATGTCGGCGGGGCATTAATCTCCCGACGTGAAGATGACGGATAACATCGCCTCCCAACTCACGGAAATCGATTCGGATCAGGACGTCATCTCCCGGGTGATCTCGGGGGATCGCAACGCGTTTGCGTCCTTGATCGGTCGGTACAGTGATCCGCTGTACCGGCATGCCCTCGGCATGACGGGCAGTCCTGACGTGGCTGAGGACATCCTCCAGACATCGTTCATCAAGGCCTTTCACCATATCGGTGAAGTCCGTGGGCGGTTCGATGCCTGGCTGTTCCGGATCGTGGCAAACGGGTGCAAGGACTGGCTGAAGAACATTCGGCGCACGCACCTGAGTTACGACGAAGATGATCAGCCCTCTGGTTATGCGACCCCGGATGAGGATCTCGACCGCACGGAATTGCGGCAGGATCTCGATGGGGCGCTGGCGCAGCTGGCACCATCGCTCCGCGAAGCCTTCATCATGAAGCATGTGGAAGGGCGTTCGTACGAAGAGATGGCGGATTTGCTGGGCACCACGGTCGGCGCGCTCAAGATGCGCGTGCACCGGGCGCGCGAAGCGCTCCATGCTCTGCTCGAGGAGAAATACGCCTGATGATCGAATCACACGAGACGCACGAGAATCGCGAGACCCCGCGTCCGGAGCCGATGGCCCGGGACGCCGCCGCTCGCGCCGATCGGCCAATGCTCGATCGGGAAGTCCCGCTGCCAGGCAGTGCGGGCGACTCGATGAGCATGGCCGCCCTGCATCAGTGGCTCGATGGCGAGCGCTCGGCAGCCGATGCCACACTCGATCCCACCCAGGTGGCCCTCTGGTCCCGGCTCTCCGCCGAAACCGATCGCCGTCGACAGGTCACCGTCCCCGATGGGTTCCTGGACCGCGTCATGTCGGCACTCCCGTCCGTGGAATCAACGATTGAGGCGCAGCCGGTGACGGCAACGTCGCCGCAGATCGCCCCGACGGCCGGTGTCCCGCTGTCGCTCGCGCTCCTTATCGGTACCGCGCTCCTCGCGGCGGGGATTCTGATCGGCCGCGTCATCGCCTGATCGGCAGCCCAACCGGGCGGTCACACCACGGGCCCCGATCGCATCAGCGATCGGGGCCCGTTGCTATGTGATCGATCCCGCGTGCTTCAGATGTGGAGTGCGCGCCCCAAAGCCGCCAGCGCCGCTTCCTTGACCGTCTCACTCAACGTGGGATGGCTGTGCACCGTGATCCCAATGTCTTCCGCGCTGCCACGATATTCCATGGCGAGCACGATCTCGGCGATCAGATCGGCCACATGCGGGCCGATCAGGTGCGCGCCCAGGATTTCGTCCGTGTCGCGGTCCACGACAAACTTCACGAAGCCCTGCGTCTCGCCCATCGTGCGCGCCTTGCCATTCGCGCTGAAAGGAAACTTCCCGACGCGATACGCGCGGCCGCTCGCCTTCACCTCGGCCTCCGTCTGCCCCACCGTCGCGATTTCCGGGGCCGTGTAGACAATGCCCGGGATCGTGCGGTGGTGCATGTGCACTGGCTTGCCCGCGATCACTTCGGCGGCAATGACGCCTTCCTCTTCCGCTTTGTGCGCGAGGAGCTTGCCGCCGCAGGCATCGCCAATCGCATAGACGCCGGGGAGGTTGGTGCGCTGCTGACTGTCCACGACGATCTCGCCGCGCGCGCCGAGTGTGAGTCCCAACGCCGCTGCGTCAACGCCACGAAGCGCGGGCTTCCGGCCAACCGACACCAGGACGACATCCCCCTGAATGGCGGACGCGACGCCATCCTTCTCCACGTGCACCGTGACGCCCTCGTCGCCCACGTCGGCCCCGGTGACCTTGGTACCCGTGTGGATCGTGAGCCCCTGCTTGCGGAAGATCTTATCGGCCTCGCGGACGATGTCGTCGTCCATCCCCGGCAGAATCGTGGGCGCATACTCCACGACGGTGACCTGCGCGCCGAGCCGACGCCAGACGGACCCAAGCTCCAGGCCGATCACGCCGCCGCCCACCACGATCAGATGCCCCGGAATGCTGGACAGCGACAACGCGCCCACATTCGAGACGACGCGTTGCTCGTCGAAGGGGAGGAAGGGGAGCTGCACTGGCACGGAGCCGGTGGCCAGAATCACCGAGCGTCCCTGCCACTGCGTGACCGTGCCGTCGGCGTGCTGCACCTCAACCATGTTCCCCGGCCGTAGCGTGCCGTGGCCGCGTGCCCAGGTGACCTTGTTCTTCCGAAAGAGGAATTCGACGCCCTTGGTGTTCTGCGCCACCACGTCGGCTTTGCGCGCCATCATGGTGGGGAGATCGACGCGTGGCGTATCCACCACGATGCCATGCTCGGCGGCATGCAGGCGCATCCACTCCAGCTGCTCAGAGGACTGCAGCAGCGCTTTCGAGGGGATGCACCCGACATTGACGCAGGTGCCGCCAAGGGTGGCGTCGGACTCGACGCAGGTGACGGAGAGGCCGAGTTGCGCGGCGCGAATGCTGGCGACATAGCCGCCGGGGCCACCGCCGAGGACAACAACGTCGGCGGTGTGGAGCGTAGGAGAAGGGGCAGTCATGAGGGCTCGGTAAGCGGGCGCGGTGGCGATCAGCCCACGAGCATCGCGGCGGGATCTTCCAGCAGTTCCTTGAGACGCACGAGGAAGAGCACCGCCTGCTGGCCGTCGATCAGCCGGTGATCGTACGACAGCGCGACGTACATCATGGGTCGGATCTCCACCTTGCCATCGATCGCCACGGGGCGATCCTGCGTCTTGTGGAGCCCCAGAATGCCGACCTGCGGATAGTTGATGATCGGCGTGGAGATCAGCGAGTCGAACACCCCACCGTTGGTGATCGTGAAGGTGCCGCCGGTGAGATCGGGCATCGTGAGCTTCCCGTCGCGGGCGCGCTTCGCGAGGGCATTGATGTCCTTGCCGATCTCGATGATGCTCTTGCTGTCGGCGTCCTTCACGTTCGGGACCACGAGGCCGGCGTCGCTGGCGACGGCGATCCCGAGGTTCACGTAGTGCTTGTAGACGATGCTGTCGCCGTCGATTTGTGCGTTGACGGTGGGATACGCCTTGAGCGCGAGGCAGGCGGCCTTCGCGAAGAAAGGCATGAACGACAGCTTGACGCCGTGGGCCTTCTCGACGCGTTCCTTGAGACGTTCACGCAGCGCGGAGAGCGCGGTCATGTCGATCTCATTGAACGTCGTGAGATGCGCCGTGGCCTGTTGCGACTGCAGCAGGTTCTCGGCGATGCGCTTGCGCCGCGTGGACATCGCTTCGCGGGTTTCGCGGACCGCAGCCCCGAGGGGCGCCGGCGCGGCAGGTGCCGAAGCGACAGGAGCACTTGGCGTCGGGGCACTGGGCGTCGGGGCGGCGGCCATGACATCGGCCTTGCCAATCGCGCCACGGAGTCCTGAGCCGGTCACCGACGCGAGGTCCACGCCGGTCTCGGTGGCCAGCCGGGCCGCCGCTGGCGACACGGGGACATTCCCCCCCGCCGATGCGGCGGTCGCAACAACCGGCGCAGCAGCCGGCGCGGCAGCTGGCGCGGCAACGGGTGCAGC
>JBEIUK010000275.1:0-3495 GCA_040374415.1 Gemmatimonadaceae bacterium
CGCCAGGGCGCTGTAAGCGCCCAGTTCGCCCCACTGGAGCCCCAAGGAGAAGTCATCCGTGTTGGGCATGTTCCCTCCCTGTAGATCAGGGCAGAAAGAGCTGTTGCCGCCCGCCACCCACGCCGTGCCCGCCGCATGCGGCGACGCTTCGATGATGCTCCACCGCATCCACTCCGGCAGTCCCTTCGGCGTCACGTTCTTCCACGTCACGCCGTTGTCGCGCGACACGTGCAACAACCCATCATCACTACCCGTCCAGATCAAGCCCTTCGTGAGCTTCGACTCGGCGATCGTGAACACGGTGCCGTAGTACTCCACGCTCGTCTGGTCCTTCGTGATCGGGCCACCCGAGCTGCCCAACGTGGCGGGATCGTTGCGCGTGAGATCGCGCGAGATCGCCGTCCACGTGGTGCCGCCGTTGGTGGAACGGAACACGACGTTTGAACCGACATAGATCGTATTCGGATCATGCGGCGAGTGTACGATCGGGTACGTCCACTGGAAGCGATACTTCGAGTCCTTCGCATCGTGACCCATGGGGTCGAGCGGCCACGGATCGAGCGACAGCGACTTGCCGGTGCGACGGTTCAGCACGTCCATGCTGCCACCATAGTTCGCGCCAAACATCATGTCGGGGTCGTCGGGCTTGCTGCTGATGTAGCCCGACTCACCGCCGGCCACACTGTAGAACGTGGAGAAGGGCGACGGCGGCGCCACCGGCCCGCCACCACCGAACCCGCCGAATCCACCGCGACCAAACGCTGGCGTTTCACGCACCGGTCCGCACGATGAACCGGCGTCCTGCTTGGCACCACACACGTGGAACGGATAGTGGCTCGTGAGGTGCACGTGATAGTACTGACCGGTGGCCACGGCCACGGCCTGGCGCGTGGTGCCGCCGTCCTTCGTGATGATTAGGCCGTTGTCGTGCGCGACCGCAATACGCTTGGGGTCGGTGGGATCGATGTAGATGTCGTGATTATCACCACCACCGAATCCGCTCGCGAACGTTTTGCCGCCATCCTTTGACACCATCGGACTCACCTGCGGCGCGTACACGACGTTGGTGTCCTTCGGATCGGCGTACAACTTCGAGTAGTACCACGAGCGCTGACGCAGATTGCGATCGCCGCTCATGAAGGTCCACGACGCACCGGCATCGTCGCTGCGATACACGCCGCCATTCGCCTCATGCTCGAGAATCGCCCACAAGCGACTCGGCTTGGCCGGCGACACCGTGATGCCGATCGCGCCCAGCATGCCGGCTTGCGGCAAGCCCTTCGCGCGTGTGATCTCCTGCCACGTATCACCACCGTCGGTGGTCTTGAAGATGCCGCTGCCCGCGCCACCGCTCACCAGCAACCACGGCTTGCGGCCGGCCTGCCAGAAGGTGACGTACATGATCTTCGAGTTCGACGGATCCATGATCATGTCCGCGACACCGGTGCTGTCGTTGCGGAACAGGATGTTCTTCCACGTTTTGCCGCCGTCGGTCGTGCGATACACGCCGCGTTCCTTGTTCGGACCGAACACGTGGCCCAGCGCGCCCACGAACACGATGTCGGGGTTGGTGGGATCGATGCGCACGCGCGAGATGTACTGCGTCTCCTTGAGACCCATGTACGTCCACGTCTTGCCGGCATCGAGGCTCTTCCACACGCCGTCGCCATGCGACACGTTGCCGCGGATTGGCGTTTCACCACCGCCCACCCACACCACGTCGGGATTGGTGGTCTGCACGGCAATCGCGCCGATGGTGCCACCGAAATACTTGTCGGTCATGGGCAATGCGGTCTTGCCGCCGTCGATGGTCTTCCAGACGCCACCGCCGGTGGTGCCCATGTAGTACTCGTCGGGACGCTGGGTGGAGCCGGCCACGGCGACCATACGGCCGGACTGGTTGGGGCCGATGTTGCGCCAGGAAACACCGAAGGTGGTATCGGCGCCGCGGGCTTGCGGAGGGCCACCGGGGCCGCGCTGGGCGGAGACGGCGCTGGCGGATGCGAGGCAGCCGGCGACGAGGAGGAGACGGGAAGTGGGGATCACGATTGGTCTTGGGGGTGGGGCGGGGGTAGGACAGCTTCGATAAAGAAACGTTGCGCGGCGTGCGAGCGCTGCGGGCTTTGGGCTGTTGGTTTGGGGCGGTGGGTACTGGGTATTGGGTGGTGGGTTCTAACTCAGAACCCTGAACTTGAACTCAGAACTCCGAACTCACGGAAACGTGGTGGACCGGTAGGCTTCGCGACCGCCGATGATCGTGAGGAGGACCTTCGTTTTCAGGAGGGCTGACGGGGGGGTGGTCAGGATGTCAGCGGAAAGGACGGCGAAATCGGCGTACTTCCCGACCACCAGCGAGCCGGTCTCCTTGTCCATGAACGCGGCATACGCGGCGTCCTTAGTGTAATGCCGCAAGGCGGCCTCAACCGTGATCCGGTTCTCGGGATACCAGCCGCCCTTGGGGGTGCCGTCGGGGGTTTGGCGGGTGACGGCGGTGTAGATGCCCAGCAATACATCCATCGGGAAAACAGGATGGTCGCTGCCGAAGGCCTGAATGGCGCCGGCGTCGTCGAATTTCTTGAAGGCGTTCGCCCGCGAACTACGCTCGGGGCCCAGCAGCGGGGCGTAGTTCAGGATGGTGGTTTGGTCGGGGGTGGCGAAGATGGCCTGGGTGCTGGCGATGACGCCTAACTGCTTGAAACGGGGCAGATCGCTCAGGGCAGGGACTTCGATGTGCTCGATGCGGTGACGGCGGCCCTGGGTGCGATTCACCTTGGCGGCGTGAGCATAGGCGTCGAGGGCGGTTCGTACGGCGCGGTCGCCGATGGCGTGGAGCTCGACCTGGATGCCGGCGGAGTCGTAGCGAGCCACGCCCTTGTTGAGGGTGGCGGCGGGCCAGAAGGGGAGTCCCGTATCATCTGACCCGACATAGGGTTCGAGCATAGCAGCGGTCTTGGCATCGACCGTTCCGTCCAGCATGCCTTTGGCGATACCGAAGCGCAGCCAGGGGCCGTTCACGCTGTCGCGCAGCATGGTATAGCGCCGAACGGTCGCCACCGACGCGTCGGGGGTGAACGGGAAGGCGGCCCGGTAGCGCACGCGGAGAGTGTCGGCGGCGGCGGCGGCGCGGAGGATGGTCAAGACGGCGTGCTCGGGGGCGCGACCGCTGGCGTCCTGAATCAGTACGATGCCGAACGATGCGGCTTTGCGGGTCTCTTCATCGATGCGCCGAGCGATATCGTCCACGGTGGGCTCGGGCACGAGACGCACCACGAGCTGGCGGGCCGACTCTTTCAGGAGTCCGGTAGGCACGCCCTTCGCCTCACGTTCGATCACCCCGCTCACGGGATCGGGGGTAGCGGCGGTCACTTTGGCCAGCGCCAGCGCCCGGCCGTTGGCAATCGACTGATGGCCGTCGCGGTCGGTAAGGACCACCGGCTGACCGGGGAACGCCACATCCAGAAAGCGACGATGCGGCGCGTTGCCGGGAAAGTCGGA
>JBEIUK010000267.1:0-3679 GCA_040374415.1 Gemmatimonadaceae bacterium
CGCCGTCGTGGCGGCGTCGGCCTCCACCAGCCCCTGACATTCGGCGGCGAAGCGCACATTCTCCCGCGCCGTCAGTGCCGCGTACAGCATGCTGTGGTGCGAAATGAGCCCAATCAGGCGCCGTACCGCGCCGTCCCCCGGCAAGCGGTGGCCTGCGAGCGTCACGGTGCCACTGGTGGGCTTGAGCAGCCCGCCGAGCATGCGAAGGAGTGTTGTCTTGCCGGCGCCGTTCGGGCCAAAGAGCGCCAGGCAGGCGCCGGGGGCCAACGCGAGTGACACGCCATCGACGGCGGCGCGCGCCCCAAAGCGGCGGACCAGCCCATCGGCAATGAGCGCCGCAGGAGCGGGGGCCGCAGCGGCGGGGGCCACCGGGGCGGTCGCCTCAGGTCGGGGCGTCGCGATCGACATATCGACAGGCACGGACATGCGCGAAGTGTAGCACGGCAGCGCCTCGGCTGCCTGTTGCTGGCCTGTTGCTGGGGGGATTCACGGACTGCACCTTTGACAGATGCCAACCGGCCTATCCCAGGGCCGCCGTTGCCTCCCCTTTCGGTCCGTGTCATGAGCGATATCGACGTCCTGCTGCAGGAGCACCGCCGGTTCCCCCCGCCGGAAGGGTTCCGGGCCACCGCGCGGGTGGCCACGAACCGTCTGGCCGATGATGCCGCCATGGACCCATTGGCCTTCTGGGCGCGGGAGGCGCAGGAGCTGACCTGGAGCCGGCCGTGGGATACGGTCCTCGAATGGACCCCGCCGCACGCCCGCTGGTTTGACGGCGGCGAGCTCAATGTCAGCGTGAATTGCGTCGACCGGCATATCCACGGCCCGCGTCGCAACAAGGCGGCGCTGATCTGGGAGGGGGAGCCCGGGGACCGGCGCACCTACACCTACTGGGACCTGTACCGCGAAGTGAATCTCGCGGCGAACATGCTGCGGAAGCTTGGGGTGAAGAAGGGGGACCGGGTGGCGATCTACCTGCCCATGATCCCCGAGGCGGTGATCGCGATGCTCGCCTGCACGCGGATCGGCGCGGTGCACACGGTGGTCTTTGGCGGCTTCTCCCCTGAATCGCTTCGTGACCGGATCAACGATTGCGGCTGCACGGTGCTCATCACCGCCGACGGCGGCTATCGGCGCGGTCAGATCGTGCCGCTCAAGCGCAACGCCGATGCGGCGCTCGCCGAATGTCCCACGGTCCAGCATGTCCTCGTCGTCCAGCGGCAACCCGGTGGCACCGCCGAGATGTATGCCGAGATGCGCGAAGGGCGCGATCACTGGTGGCATCGGCTGCAGCATGAGGTGCCGGCCATTTGCGAGCCGGAGCCGATGGCGGCGGAAGATCTGCTGTTCATCCTGTACACCTCCGGCACGACCGGGAAGCCGAAGGGGATCGTGCACACCACCGGGGGCTATCTCACCGGCGCGTATGCCACCGCCAAATACGTCTTCGACCTGAAAGAGGAGGACGTGTACTGGTGCACCGCCGACATCGGCTGGATCACCGGGCATTCGTATCTCGTCTACGGTCCGCTCGCCAACGGCGCAACCTGCGTGGTGTATGAAGGCGCGCCAGACTGGCCGGAGAAGGACCGCTTCTGGACGATTTGCGAGCGGTACGGTGTCACGATCTTTTACACCGCGCCGACGGCGATCCGCGCCTTCATGAAGTGGGGGGACGCCTACGTCACCGGGCATGATCTCTCCCAGTTGCGCCTGCTCGGCTCGGTCGGGGAACCGATCAATCCGGAAGCCTGGATGTGGTACCACGAGGTGATCGGGAAAGGCCGCTGCCCCATCGTGGACACGTGGTGGCAAACGGAGACGGGCGCGATCATGATCTCGCCGCTTCCCGGGGTCACCCACACGACGCCTGGCTCCGCCACCACGCCGTTCCCGGGGACACAGGTCACGCTGCTCGACTCCGCCGGCAACGAGGTCACCGTGGGCGGCGGCCTGCTGGCGATCACCCGGCCGTGGCCTTCGATGCTGCGCACGATCTGGGGCGACGATCAGCGCTACGTGGACACCTACTTCAGCAAGTGGCCCGGACGTCCCGACGTCTACTTCCCCGGCGACGGCGCGAAGCGCGACGACCATGGCAATCTCTGGATCCTTGGGCGCGTGGACGACGTACTCAATGTCGCCGGCCATCGCATCGGCACGATGGAAGTCGAGAGCGCGCTGGTCGATCACCCCGCCGTGGCCGAAGCGGCGGTGGTGGGCAAGGTGCACGAACTCAAGGGGCAGGCGATCGCCGCCTTCGTGACGCTGCGGGCTGGCCAGCACGCCAGCTCGGCGCTCCGCGATGAACTGCGCGAGCATGTCGCGCGGAAGATTGGCGCGCTGGCGCGTCCTGATGACATTTTGTTCAGCGCCGATCTTCCGAAGACGCGCTCGGGGAAAATCATGCGTCGCCTGTTACGCGATATCGCCGAAGGGCGGGCGCTTGGGGACACGACGACGCTCGCCGACCCGGGGGTCGTGGCCTCGCTGAAGGATCAGTACGAAGCGCAGGAGTCCTAAGCCGCGCGCGTGACCACAGCAAACAGACGACCGCCCCGCCGGCACGGTGCCGACGGGGCGGTCTGTTTTGCGCGAGCGGCCGAGTTACTTCGCGGCCGGCGGCTTCGCGCCGGCGGTCGGCGCAGCGGTCGCGGCACCCGGCACCGGCTTCCCGGAGACGGCGGCCAGCGAGTCCACGAGCTTCCGGAGTTCGTCGAAGCGGAGGCCACCGGCGTACATCTGGTCGCCGATCACGAGCGTCGGCGTGGACGAGACGCCGCGTTCGATCCCGGCCTGCTGATGCGCCTGAATGCGCGGCAGGTTTTTCTGCGAATCGAAGCAGGTGGCGAAGGCGGCCATGTCGAGCCCGACCTGCTGCGCCAGCCCGTCGAGCACCTTGCGCGGGTTCTCGGTCGCCTGCGTGTTCCACTGATCCTGCGCCGCAAAGATCGCGTCATGCAGCTCCCAGAACTTCCCCTGATCGGCAGCGCAGGAGGCGGCCAGCGAGGCGGCCAGCGTGTTCTTGTGGACCTGGGTGAGCGGGAAATCGAAGAAGCGGAAATTGGCGAGGCCGGCGTCGATCAGCCGCGCCCGGATATCCGGCTCCTCGACCGCCGCGAAGCGGCCACAGCCGGGGCACTCAAAGTCCGCGAATTCGATGATCGTCACCGGCGCGTCCGGATTCCCGCGCAGGTACCCCTCCGCCTTGGGCAGGGTGGCGGCGGCCGCGTTCAGCGTAATCGGCTTGGGCTTCGCCCCCTGCACCACATACCAGAGCACCCCGGCGCCGGAGAGCGCGACCAGCAGCAACAGGGCGTAAAAGCGCGACGGAGACTTGTTCGGGGTAACCTTGGCCACACGTACTCCTGATCGTCAGCCGGCGCGGGAGCCGGACGGGTCCTGGGGGGCCGGCGGGTCCATCACCCAGCCGGGGAACGCCCGTCAAGCTACGAACCGGGCGCCCGGCTGGCTACGGGGGACGCGCCACTGGTGAAGAATGATGTCACACTGGTTAGATTACTCATGCTGGCGGAAAATCCGCCCAGCCACGGTTTTTTCGACGTACTTCCCAGAGGACATGGCCAAACCGAAGCTTCGTCCGCGTCGTGACAGTATGATGCCCTCGGCCTTTCAAGAGTGCCGCGATGAGCTGTTCCAGCAGATCATGCAGTGTGGC
>JBEIUK010000324.1:0-2145 GCA_040374415.1 Gemmatimonadaceae bacterium
CGGTCCTCGGGCGGAAGATCGAGCGAGACCGTGTCGGTCGCCCCCATCCGCGTGGCGAATTCCAGCCGCGCCGCTGGCGCCCCCACCGCAATGACACGCTGCGCCCCCGACAGCGCGGACAACGCGATGGCCGCCTGCCCCACCGGCCCTACGCCGAGCACCGCCACCGTCGAGCCCAGTCGCACGCCACCACGCTCGACGGCATGCATGGCAGTCACCAGCCCGCAGCCGCCAGCAATGAACTGCGCCGGATCCACCGACGGCGGCATGCGCAGCAGCTTCACGCCGGGCTTCATCCAGATATGATCGGCCCACCCACCGAGCGGGCCATCGGCCACCCCATACGAAATGCCGTACACTCGGCGGTGCGGACAGCGTGTGGTCTGCTTCGTGACGAGACACTCGTAGCAGGCACCACAGGTTTCGTGCACATCGAGGAAGGTGACGCAATCGCCTTCACGAAACGGTACGCCATCGATGTCGCGCACCGTGCCGTGGATCTCGGTGAGATGCCCCACCGAGACGTGGCCCGGGACAATCGGGTACGGCACCCCGCTCAGGCGCCCATGATGCAAATGCACATCGGTGCCACACACTTCGGAGTAGAGCGTGCGCAGCATCGCGCTCCCCGGTGTGAGCGTGGGCCACGGGAGTTCACGGAGCGCGATCGGTTCGTGCGGCGCCGTCATGACGGCCGCTTGAATGGTCTTGGACATGGCGTTGGGTCTTAAAAGCGTCGTTCGAGCCGGACAGGAAGCCCGCCGCTCGGACGGAGCGTGAAGATCGGATCAAACGCCGGATCAGGTCCGTCCACGCGGACGCGCCACCAGGCAGCGAGTGTGGCGAGCATCAGCGTGGATTCCATCCAGGCAAACTGTTCCCCCACGCAAATGCGTGTTCCGGCACCGAAGGGGAAATAGGCAAACTTCGGGCGATCCTCTGCCGGAACGAGCCACCGCTCCGGGAGGAACCGCTCCGCCTCCGGCCACCACCGCGGATCGCGGTGCGCCAGAAACTGCGAGCAGAGAAAAATCGTCCCCGAGGGAAAGCGCACCCCGCCCACCTCATACGACGTGAGCGAACGTCGGCCAATGATGTACGCCGGCGGATAGAGGCGCATCGCTTCCGCCATCACGGCGCGCGTATATGGCAGCTGCGCCAGATCGTCGGCGGTTGGCAAGCGGTCACCCAGCACGCGATCCACCTCCGCGTGCAGCGCCGCCTCGGCGTCCGGATTGCGCGCCAGTGCGAGCCAGGCCCACGACAGCGCATTCGCCGTCGTCTCATGCCCCGCGATGAAGAGCGTCAGCAGTTCATCGCGCAGCTGGCGATCAGACATGCCAGTGCCATCGCCTTCGTCGTCCTGCGCCATCAGGAGCATGGAGAGCAGATCGCCATTGTCGGCACCGCTCCGCCGCCGCTCGTCAATCAACCGATAGATGATGTCATCCAGGAGCTCGCGCGCCGCCAGAAACCGGCGACGCCGCTTCGTGGGGAGGCGCGACCGGATCGTCGCCAGCAGCCCAAAGCCAAATTCGAACGATTCAAAGGCGTGCGTGAGCGCCTGCCCGATGGCGGTCGCTTCCGATTCGAGCCGCGCGCCAAACAACGTCTCTGCCACGACCTGCAACGTGAGACGCATCATCGCGTCGTTCACATCGAGTGTCTGCCCGGCCTGCCACTGCGCACGCATCGCGCCAGCGGCGCTCGCCATCTCGGTGGCGTACCCCGCAATGCGCGCCCGATGAAAGGCCGGCTGCACCAGACGACGCTGCCGCAAATGGAAGCTGCCTTCACTCGTGAGCAGCCCATCGCCAATTAATTCCTTGGCCCGTTCGAGCGCGCGCCCCTTCGCAAAGCGCTTCTGGTGCGTGACGAGCAGATCCTGAATGTCATCGGGATGCCGCAGCAGCACGATCGTCTGCCCCGCGACGCGCATGGGGACCACATCGCCATACTTGCGCGCCAGCTCCTGAAAGAATGGGAGCCGGTCCTTGGCGAGCCGCCACATCAGGTCACCGGGGAAACGCGCCTTCGGTCCGGCCGGCATCGGCGGCGTCGGCAGGGGCGTCTCCGGCTGATCGGTCATACCGGCGCGCCGATGGGGGCCAGCAACAGCATGATGAGACTGCACACAGTTCCACA
>JBEIUK010000245.1:0-4268 GCA_040374415.1 Gemmatimonadaceae bacterium
CGGGTACCGCGCACTATCGGCTCGGGCGCTGGCGATCGCCTCCGCGGAGCTGGGCCCCACCTCGACCGGGGTCTCAATGACGACGGGGGTGGGCTGGCGGGACGGTCCGCCGCCGGTGGCCGACGCGCAGGCGGTGAGGCCAGCCGAGGCGCTGATCAGCAGCAGCGAAGCGGAAAAGAACGGGACGGTTCGCATACACTGGATGATAGCGCGGGAACAGGAGGCGGGGGACTCCCAAGGACACCTAGGGGAGGTCGGTCAGCGGACCCGGTCGAGGACGAAGTCCCAGCCGCGGGCGCTCCCGAAGTGGAGCCGAATGACCCGCCCCTTCGGATCGCGGGTGAACCAGGCACTCCCCCCGCTCATGGTGAACGCGTCGCGATAGGTGGGGACCAGGGTATCCACGACCCCAACCCGGGGGCTGAGGGTGAGACGCACCCCTGATGCGCTCCCTGAAACGGCCACCGTGTATGTCGCGTCGATCTCGGCGTTGTGGTACTGCCCCACGAGGGTGGCGAGCTCCGCCGGGGTCGGCTGCCAGGGCTGCGCCGCCATGAAGGCGAAGACGACGGTGTCCCCGTCAGCGGTAGGCTGATGCATGGCGGTCGGGGCACCGGTGGCGGTCAGCGTGAACCCCACCCGGCTGCTCCCCATCTGCCAGCCGCCGTCGCGGAGCGGCTGGAGCACCGCCCCACCCACTCGGCGGAGCTGTCCGCCAACGGTGTCGAGCTGGACCGTGGTGTTGGTCCGGGTATCGCGATACATCCCGCGCAAGGCGGTCATCCGCGCGGGAGCGGCGCGCACCGTATCCGGTGCCGGCGTGGCGGGGAGCGATGGAGCGATCGCATCCACCAGCGCATGCGTGTAGGCCGTGGCATTTGCGCCGGCCGCGTTGCAGAGGACCGCGATGGAGAGATTCCCCAGCTCCGGGTAGCGCGCCAGGTAGGTGCTGTACCCGGCGGTGGAGCCGGAGTGCGCGATCTCGCGGGTGCCGCGATAGCGCATGACCATGAGACCAAGGGCGTACTGGATGGTCCGGCCGCTGGTGAGTGTCATCTGCCGAGTCATGGAATCGACGGCGGCAGCGCCCAGCGTCTTCGCCGTCAGGGCATCATTCCAGCGGAGCCAATCATCGACGGTCGTGAGCAGTCCCCCGGCCCCGATGATGTTGTCGTTCGGCATGTCGAGATGCCAGCCGTCAGCTCGGCGCGCATACGCTTGCGCGAGCCCGGGGACGATCGTCGTAAAATCCGCGCGCCATCGCGTGTGCGTGAGCCCGAGTGGGACAAAGAGGCGACGCGTGGTGAAGGCGGAAAAGGACTCCCCACTCACCCGCTCCACCAACGTGCGCAGCAGCAGGAAGCCCGAGTTCGTGTACGAGTAGTAGTCGCCAACGGGATAGTTGAGCGCGCGCTGCCGCGTGATGAGGTCGAAGACCACGTCCTGGGTGTGGACCCGCGTGCCGCGCGGCCACCCCTGCCATTCCACAAGATTGCTCCACTCCCGAAGGCCGCTGGTGTGGGTGAGGAGGTGGCGGATCGTGATGGGGCGACCGTAGGTCGGCAGCTCCGGGAGATACGTGCGGGCGTCATCGTCGAGGCGCAGCTTCCCGTCCTGCATCAGGAGGAGAACGGCCATCGCGGTGAACTGTTTGGCGACGGAGCCCGACTCGAGGATCGTGGCGGGGGTGATGGGGCGCTCACCAGCGAGATCGGCCATGCCATAGCCGCGCGTCAGCAGCGTCTGCCCGCCTTGGGCGATCCCGACGGCACAGCCGGGGCCGTGGGTGGTGTTCCAGGGCGCAAAGACCCGATCAGCGAGGGCGACCAGATCGGGGCGCTCGGCGCCCAGCGGACGCCCGGCACCGGATTGCGCGGGGAGCAGCAGGGGGAGCGCAAGGACGAGGGCAGTCTGCAGTGAGACCGCGCGGAGCAGCAGCGAAGGGCGCATGCCGCGAAATTATGGGGCAGCCCCCTCGACCGCGAGAGCCTGATCGTCTGCACGAGCCCCTCGTTCCCCTACACGGCCTGCCAATGCTCCGACCGCTGCGCTTTCTCTTGGCCCTGATGCTCACCGGCCCATGTCGTGTCGTGGGCGCACAGCCTGCGACGACCTGGGCGGCGTTCAGTCAATCGCTTCGCGGATATACCGAGCGCGATGGCGTGGTGGGTGCGACCGCGATCCTGATAGAACAGGGGCGCATCACGAGCCAGCTACTGCTTGGCGAGCAGGATCGCTCGGCGCACCGGGCCGTCACGCCGAAGACGATCTATCACTGGGGATCGATCACCAAGACGCTCACCGCGGTGAGCATCCTGCAGCTCCGGGATCGCGGCCTGTTATCGCTCGATGATCGCATCACGCGCTATCTCCCTGAACTGCGGCAGCTGCACGATCCGTTTGGCATGATCGACAGTATCACGATCCGCATGCTGCTCTCGCATTCGGCGGGGTTCCGGAACGGAACGTGGCCCTATGCACAGGGGAAGCCGTGGGAGCCCTTCGAGCCCACGAGCTGGCAGCAGCTCGTCGCCATGCTGCCCTATCAGGAGCTGCTCTTTCGTCCCGGCGCGCAGTACAGCTACTCCAATCCGGCGTTCATTTATCTGGCGCGCGTCATTGAGCAGCTGACCGGTGATCCGTGGGATGCGTATGTGCAGAAGAACATCTTTGCCCCGCTGGGGATGACGGCGAGCTCCTTTCGCCGCACGCCGTATTATCTCGCGAGTGACCGATCGCACAATTACACGATCGTGATGGACAGTGCGACGCAACGGCCACGGCTGGTGGAGAACGCGACGGAATTCGATCCCGGAATCACCGTGCCCAATGGCGGCTGGAATGCGCCGGTCGGGGATCTCGCGCGCTGGGCGGCGTTTCTCACCAACACCGTGCTCCCCGGCGGATCCCGCGCGAACTATGACGTGGTGCTGTCTCGTGCGTCACTGGAAGAGATGTGGCGCCCCGTGGTCCCGATGACGACAGGCTACGAAGCGGCAGCGGATCAGTCGATGGGGCTCTCGTTCTTCGTGCGCGGCAGCGGCGCGGACCGGATCATCGGGCACACCGGATTCCAGGCGGGCTTTCGGTCGTTCTTTTATGCGAATCCGACCACCGGGCGCGCGGTGATCCTGGTGCTCAACACGACCAATGATGCGAATCCGGCGAGCGGGTTGTACGAGCGGGTGCAGGGGCTGGCGATCCAAGTTGTCGCAGGGCGATAAGCGCATACGGACAGCCTCGGGAGAGTGTTGAGGGAGCAGTAACAGACGAGGAATAAGTGCTAAGCCTTACCACTTAACACTCGTTGGTTACTGCTTCCTAAGTACACTATTGCAGTGGTCCTTTGCCCCCTCCGCTACTACCCTTCCCCCTCTCCTGCACCCTCTTCCGAAACACGAACAACATCTTCCGGATCTGCTGGAGTTCATCCAGGACGGCGGGGAGTCCTCGCTGCGATGCATCAATGCGCTCAATGAGCAGCAGATGACTCTCCAGCTCAAAAGCCGAGGCCAGGGCGATGCTGAGAAAGCGGGCGAATTGCGCACTGGACTCTTGCCCCGCCCCCTCCGCGATATTGGCCGGGATCGACGACGCCGCACGTCGGATTTGATTGGCGATTCCGGGGAGCTGCGTGACCCGCAGGGTCGCCGCCAAGTGATTCACCCGGACGGCTAAGTCGAGGGATCGCTGCCAGATGACCAGATTCGTCGTGCGTTGCATGACGAAACCATAGCAATACGTGCGGCGTGCATCGCCATCAGAATCACGCAGGGGATAGCGGAATTGCGCCGCGGGTTTGGGGGCGTTCTGCAGGCTTTAGGATAGTGATGAAGATGCAGTCACAGACGAGTGATAAGTGCTAAGCCTTACCACTTATCACTTGTTGGTGACTGCTTCCTCATCACTGTTTCGAGCGGTGCCGAATGCCGCGCTCTTACCCCACTGCCTGCGGTCTCAGCACCGCGTACAACACCGCATGTACCGGCGTCGGCACGCCAAGCTGCTGCCCCAGCCGCACCACCGCCGCCGTCTGCGCCTCAAACTCCGAGGGACGACCCGCCATCAGATCGCGTTGCAACGACGCGGTGCTCTCCGGCGGAATGAAATCATAGCGCGCCCAGGTGCGCGTCAGCACCTCATCGGTGAGCACCACGCCTGCGGCGGCGGCCACTGCCTGCACTTCCAGCATACAGGCGTTCAGCAGCGCGCGCGTCTCCGGCACTGTGCGCATCACGCCAATCGGCGAGCGCGACGCGGCCCCCACG
>JBEIUK010000021.1:0-20448 GCA_040374415.1 Gemmatimonadaceae bacterium
GAGCAATGCTGCGCCACGCTGCGCGCCGACGGATTTGACGCGGAATCGATGCTCGCCGGTGGCGATCCCGCCACGGAGATTGCCGCCGCCGCTGATCGCGAACAGTGTGATCTCGTGGCCATGGCGGTGCACGGCCATAAGGGGCTGCAGGATGTGATTTACGGGCATACCGCGAACAAGGTCCGACATCTGACGATGGTGCCCGTGCTCATGGTGCGTGATCCCCGGGCCACCGCACGGCCGGGCACCGCGTGACCCCGCATCTCGCGGTCGATCCTGCGGTCACCGCGCCGGTAGAGGACTACCTCAAGGCGATCTACGATCTCGAAACTCGCGAAGGCAGTGCGACCACCTCCGATGTCGCCGAGGCGTTGCGGGTGGCGCCGGCGTCGGTGACGGGGATGGTGCGGCGCCTTGCCGCGCAGGGCTTTCTCGATCATGTGCCCTATCGCGGCATGCAGCTCACCGCGCGTGGGCGGCGCATTGCGCTGCGCACGCTGCGGCGACATCGCATTCTCGAGAGCTATTTGACGGTCGTGCTGGGCTATCCGTGGGACCGCGTGCACGATGAAGCGGAGCGGCTGGAACATGCCGCGTCTGATGAGCTGATCGAGCGGATGGCCGTGATGTTGGGGCACCCCGTGGTCGATCCCCATGGGGCGCCGATTCCCGCCGCCGATGGTACGGTACAGGAACCGTCGCGCCGGTTGCTGTCGGAGCTGCCCGTCGGGGAAAGTGCCCAGATGCTGCTGGTGAGCGATAAAGATCCATCGCTCCTGCGCCATCTGGCCGATCTCGGGTTACAGCCCGGTGCGACCGTGTGCATGTTGGCGCGGGCGCCCTTTGACGGGCCCATCACGGTGCGCATTGGGGACCGTGATCATGCCATCGGCGCCGCGCTCGCGGAACAAGTGCTCATCACCGGTGGGGCATGACGCAGCGCGTTGAACGGCACCGCGGTGCGTCGGTGTCGTGGGGGCGGTTGCGGTCATCGATGGTGGTGGGCGTCCTGTTCGCCTCGGTCGGCGTGCGGGCATCGGCCGCTGCGCAACCGGCCACCGCGTTGCGCGGGATCGCGATCGATACGCGTCTGGCGGCGGACCAGCGGCTCCGCGTCGGCGATACGGTCCGCGTGAGTGCCCGCCCCGGAGAGCCTGGCGCCCCGGTGCGCATCGCTGCGCTGGTTGAGCGCCGCGCCGATCCCGCTGAAGTGGCCCGCCGCGAATATCGGGCGCGTCTGCATCTCGATCAGGCGCAGGAGCTCCTGGGGATCGACGACCGGGTGGATCGGTTCGCGGTGCGCACCCGTCCGGGTGGGGTGGAGCCGACCGTTGCAGCGGTCAATGCCGTGGCCTTTGGCTTCCGTGCCCATCGGTCGCGCGACGTGGCCGTCACCAGTTCGCGCACCTTTCGGGTGGTGGACCGTTTTCATCGGGCCATTGGCTTGATCACGGTGGTGGCAAGCGCGGTCTTTCTGCTCTGTCTCTTGCTCCTCTCCGTTGAAGAGCGGCGCCGAGATATCGCAGCGTTGCGGCTGATGGGGATCTCGCGTGCGACCGTGGTTCGCGCGCTCGTGCTGGAAGCCGCTCTCGTCTCGTTGCTGGGCAGTGCCATGGGGGCGGTGCTCGGATGGATCACGTCGATTGCCGTGAACGTCCACTTCCAGAGCGTCTATCGGACCCCGCTGACCTTTGCCCTGATCACGCCGGGGATTCTCGCCTTCGCAACCGGGATCTCCCTTGTGCTGGGTATCGGCGCCGGGGCCCTCGCCTCCTGGCGGTTGGTGCGTACCGAACCGCTCACCCTCATGGGGCGCTGACGACGATGTCTATGCGCGTCACGCTCGCCACGGCCGCTCTGCGTCGTCATCCGGCCCGCACGCTGCTGGCCGTGATCGGCATCGCCGTTGCGGCGGCGCTGCTCCTCGACATGGTGATGCTCGCCACGGGCATGAGCACCAGCTTTCGCAGCCTCTTGCTCACGCGGGGCTATCAGCTGCGGGTCGCGCCAAAGGGTACGCTTCCCTTCGACAGCGAGGCGACCATCGACGGAGGCCAGGCGCTGGTCGCTGCGCTACGCGCCTCGCCCGAGATCACCGCTGTCAGTCCGGTCCTCGGCAGCACCTTCGCGTTACCCGGCGCATCGATCCCATCCACCTTCGCCCTGGGCCTCGAACCGGGTGTCCAAGGGGATTATGAATTGCAGGCCGGCACCGATTTCACGTTGGCCGACGGGGCGATCATCGACGCGGTCGCGAGTCCGATGTTCCTGACGCGCACCGGCAGACAGCTCGGCGATACGATCACCGTCGCCGCTGGCCTCGACGCGCAGCTGCGCACGGCCGCGAGCACCCGACGCGTCGTGCTGCGCGGCGCCGGGCGCTTCTTCTACGTTCCGAATGAAACGCCGGTATTGGCCCTGCCGCTGCCGGCGGTGCGGGCGATGTTGGGGCCCACGGCGACCGATCGCCTCTCGTTGCTCATGGCGCAAACCCGGCGGAGTGATTCGCTGGGCGTCGAGGCGGTGCGTGCCTGGATCGAACGCACCAGCCCGCGCGTCACCGCGCTGTCGATTGATTCGGCGATCCGACAGGTGGAAGAGCGGCTCTCCTATTTCCGACAGCTCGCCTTCATTCTCGGCGCGATCAGTCTCGGGATCGGCTTTCTGTTGGTCAGCACGCTGATTACCCTCTCCGTCAACGAGCGACGTGGTGAGATCGCAGTGCTGCGCGCGATTGGTACGCCCACCTCGGGAATTCTCGTGCAGGTGCTGCTCGAAGGGTTGGTGTTGAGTGGGACCGGGATCACCCTGGGGATTGGTCTGGGTGTGGTGACGGCCCGTTGGCTCAATACCATTCTGCGCGACTTTCCCGGGTTGCCCGCCGCCTTCGACTTTTTCGTGTGGAGCCCATCGGCCACATGGCGCGCCTTGGCGATGCTCCTGGTGGCTGGCACCGCCGCTGGTGTGCTGCCGGCATGGCGTGCCGCCTCAATTCCGGTGGCGCGCGCCCTGCGGGAAGACGCCGTTGGGTAACCGTATCATGCCACTCCTGTCTTCGCGCTCTTGCCTGTCGGTGCCCTGATGTCCTCTCCCGATCTGATCTTGCGGTGCGACCAGGTGGTGCGCTCGTACCCCATGGGTGATGCCGTTGTCACGGCGGTGCGCGGCGTCTCGCTGGAGATTCCACGCGGGGATTATGTCGCGCTCACCGGCCCATCCGGTTGTGGCAAGAGCACGTTGCTGCACTTGCTCGGGGCGGTTGATCTCCCGAGTGCGGGGCACGTCTGGGTTGACGGGCAGGATACGGCGCGGCTCACCGATCGTGAGGCGACGGCTTTTCGGCTCCACCATATCGGGCTGGTCTTTCAGCGGTTCTATCTTATGCCCACGCTGACGGCCGCTGAGAATGTGGAGCTGCCGATGGCCGAAGCCGGGGTGGCTCGTCGGGTGCGTCGCGCGCGTGCGATGGAGCTGTTGCACTATGTCGGCCTGCAGGCGCGTCAGGATCATCGCCCGCAGCAGCTGTCGGGTGGGGAACAGCAGCGCGTCGCCATTGCGCGCGCGCTCGCCAACCGGCCCTCCGTGTTGCTGGCGGATGAGCCGACGGGTGAACTGGATGCGGACACCGGGGCGCGCCTGTTGGAGCTCTTCGCGCAGTTACACCGCGATGGCACGACGCTCGTCTTTGTCACACACGATGCGACGGTCGCCGCGGCCGCGCATCGGGTGATTCGTTTGCGGGATGGCCAGGTCGTGAGTGACGTGCGGCGCGAGGGGACATTGGTCCCCGGCGCGACGGCGGCGGATCCGGCCTCCACGTCGCACGCGTGACGACGACGTCGATGGCGTTGGCCCGCCTGTTGGCGTGGCGGAATGCGAGCGTCCGTCCGCGGCGCACGCTGCTGCTCTGTGCGGGGTTTGGGGTGGGCGTCGCCGTCATGATCGTGCTGCTCGCCGTTGGGGAGGCGATGGTGCGGCAGGCCAGCCAGGAACGGTTGGTAGGTGGTGGGGATGTCACCGTGCTCCCCGATGGGATCGATCTCGAGGTGCTCACAACCGGCGGGTTAGGCGGGCTCTTCTTCTCCGTGCCCAATGCCCGGTTTGTCCATCGGCAGGTGCTAACGTCACCGCGCCTGCAGCGCCACGTGGAGACCGTTGCCCCGCAGCTCGAAAGCAAGTTGCTCTATCTCACAACCGCCGCCGGCGTGGAGATCCCCATTCGGGCGGGCGGGGAGATCCCCTCCGCGTCGCGTGCCGTGGGGGCGGCCCTGCCAGTGGTCGCGGGTCAGTGGGAGGACGATGCGGGTGACAGCCTCTGGACGGCCCCAACACCTGCCGCCTGGCGTCATACCATCGATCATTTTCATCTGCCGCCGGCCGGGATGCCCGACCGCACGAGTTGGGCCGAGTGGCACTACTTCAACGTGCTGTCCCCCGATGCGTCGAGGTGGGCCTTTGTGTCGTTCATCGTGGGTGGCGATGTCACCGGGACCCAGTGGGGCGGCCAAGTCCTGGTCACACTGCATGAACGGGGGCGCCCACCGCGTCGCTTCAGTGCGCAGGTGCCGGCGGCCGGTGTGCACTTCTCGACGACCCATGCGGATCTGACGATAGGAACCGGCACTGTGCGGGTCTTACCCGATGGACGGTATGCCGTGCAGGCAACGGCCCGTGAAGAGGGTTCCGGCATGCCACTCACCGTCGATCTCACGGTGGCACCTGCACCACGTGTGGAGTTTCCCGGTGCGTTGCTCCGGAGCGGCGACTTCACGTCGGGCTACGTGGTCCCGGCGTTGCGGGCTGCGGCCACCGGACGCATTTGTGTGGCGGCGCAGTGCGATCAGTACGAGAACGCGCAGTCGTATCACGATCACAATTGGGGCGGATGGCGCGGGGTCACCTGGGACTGGGGATCGACGCGGGCCGGGGGCTACACGCTGCTGTACGGTCGTGTGGCCCCGGAAGACTCCGCCGCCGGAACCGCCCCGCTCTTCGTGTACCTCACCGACAGCACGGGCTTTCGGGCACTCTTCCGCCCTCGGATGATTCAGTATGACGATGCGCGCACCGTGATGACCGCGACCGGTCCGCTCCGTGTGCCTGCGCGCGCGCTCCTGCAGGATATCCGTGGCGCCGATACGCTGCGTCTTGCGCTTGAGATTGACGATGCGGTCGCCAGCGACACCCGGTTGGCGCGGGCGGAGCGAGGCAAGGCCGACGCGGCCAGAGCGCTCGCCCACCCCTGGTTTGTCCAGATGGCCGGGTCGGCCACCCTCAGCGGTCGGGTGCAGGGCCAGCCGCTCGTCGGTCGTGGTCGAGGCTTCTTCGAGACGTATCGCTGAGCGGCGGCCTGCCCCTGACCGCCGCTGCCCCACTCGGTGTGGCTGACTAACTTCCCAGTATGTCGCCCCGTCGCCCGTCATCCTCACCCTCGCGCGCATCGGCGCGTCGCACGGCGTCCGTGACCCCTGCGGTCGCGACCGTGGCCGAAGATGAGGGGCTGCTCTCCGGCGAGGCGCTCACGCCGTTACTTCAGCAGCTGCGTGACGGCACGCTGCGCACGCCGCACGATCTCCTCGGTGCCCATCCTGCCGACGTGCAGGGGGTCGTGGGCGTGGTGGTCCGCGCGCGTGTGCCACAGGCCGATGCGCTCGCGCTGCTGCTCGATGGGCACACGCACCCCATGATCGCCGGCCCCGATGGCCTGTTTGCCATCTTCCTGCCGGGGGAGACGCTGCCGCTCCGCTATCAGCTCGTGGCACGGCACGGCGACGGCGAGGCCTGGACCTTCGACGATCCCTATCGCTTTCTGTCCACGCTCGGGGATGTGGATCTGCATCTGCTGGGGGAAGGGCGGCATCTGCGAATGTGGGAGGTGCTCGGTGCGCATCCCCGGCGTCTGGATGGCGTGGATGGTGTCTCTTTTGCGGTGTGGGCGCCCACGGCGCATCGCGTCTCGGTGATTGGCGACTTCAATCGGTGGGATGGTCGGTGTCATCCCATGCGATTGCTCGGCGCAAGCGGCATCTTCGAGATCTTCGTGCCCGGGGTACAGGCGGGGGCGCTCTACAAGTTTGAGATTCGGGCCGCTGATGGCACCGTGCAGGTGAAGACGGACCCGATCGCCTTCAAGGTGGAGCAGTCGCCGGGCTTTGCCGCCATCGTGGAAGCGCCAGCGACCTATACGTGGCAGGACGCCACTTGGATGGCGCACCGTCCCGAATCGACGCCAGCACGTGCCCCCATGTTGGTCTATGAGGTGCACCTGGCCTCCTGGCGCCGCGGCGATGATGGGCGTGTCCTCACGTACCGGGAGATTGCGCCGCAGCTCGCCGACCATGTGCGCATGCTGGGGTTCACGCATGTCGAACTGCTCCCCATCCTCGAGCATCCGTTTGGGGGCTCATGGGGCTACCAGGTGGGTGCGTACTACGCGCCCACCTCGCGGCATGGCACCCCTGATGATTTCCGCTGGTTTGTGGACACGCTGCATCAGGCGGGCATTGGCGTCATTCTGGATTGGGTCCCGGCGCACTTTCCGAAAGATGCCTGGGCGCTCCGCCGTTTCGATGGGACGGCCTGCTATGAGCACGAGGATCCGCGCCTCGGCGATCACCCGGAGTGGGGGACGCACATCTTCAATTACGCGCGGCATGAAGTGCGGAACTTCCTGCTTGCGAACGCGCTCTACTGGATTGAAGCGTTCCACCTCGATGGCCTGCGCGTCGATGCCGTCGCGTCCATGCTGTACCTCGACTACGGGCGTGAACCTGGCCAGTGGCTCCGCAATCGCCATGGGGGGAACGAAAATCTCGAAGCGGTCGCCTTCCTGAAGCAGCTCAACCACACGGTGCAAATGCTGCACCGTGGCGTGCTCATGATCGCCGAGGAGAGTACGACGTGGCCCAAGGTGACGCATCCGGTGGAAGAGGGTGGCCTGGGGTTCTCGTTCAAGTGGAACATGGGCTGGATGCACGATACGCTGCAGTATTTTGCCGTCGATCCCGTCTTCCGGAAGCATCATCACGACAAGTTGACCTTCGCGATGATGTACGAGTACAGTGAGCGGTTCATGAACCCGCTCTCGCATGATGAGGTAGTACATCTCAAGGGCTCGCTCATGCGGAAGATGCCCGGCGATGACTGGCAGCGTGCCGCCAATCTGCGGGTGCTCCTCGCGTATTCCATGATGCGGCCTGGGAAATCCCTCTTCTTCATGGGCTTTGAGTTGGGCACGTGGCAGGAGTGGAATCATGATGCGGCGCTCGATTGGCAGCTCCTCGATCATCCACTGCACCGCGGGATGCAGGCCTTCGTCGCGTCGATAGGCGCCGTCTATCGGTCGCGCCCCTGCTTCTGGCGTCGCGACCACGAGCCCGGTGGTTATGGCTGGGTGGATGTCGCGGACCGCGATCAGTCCGTCCTCGCCTTCGCCCGCTATGATGGCGCCGCGCATGCGGTGGTGGTCATGAACCTCACGCCGGTGCCGAGGCCTGCGTATCGGTTGGGAATGCCCGCGGCCGGGCGTTATCGCGTCTTGGTGAACAGCGACGCCCCTGCCTTTGGTGGGAGCGGCGCTCCGGTCACTGCGGTCGTGCACACGACGTCGTTGCCGTTCCACGGCTTCACCCAATCGGTAGAGCTCGCGTTGCCCCCGTTGTCAGTGCTGGTGTTGGAGCCAGATACGGGCGACCTGCACGATTCCTTGCCTCATTCAGTCTCATGACGAAGCGTCTCATAGCCTTTGGCCT
This sequence comes from Gemmatimonadaceae bacterium, assembly GCA_040374415.1. GTDB lineage: Bacteria > Gemmatimonadota > Gemmatimonadetes > Gemmatimonadales > Gemmatimonadaceae > Gemmatimonas. The sequence goes on from JBEIUK010000021.1 coordinate 7,752, forward strand.
CTTCACGATCTGTGCGATCACGCTGTGCATTCGCCTCGGGATTTGGCAGTTGCACCGTTTGAGTGAACGGCGGGGCAAGAATGCCATGGTCTGGGAGCGCGGGAAAGCGGCGCCCTTGCCCATGGCGGCGGTGCGGAATCCAGACACGGCGGCCACCCACTGGCGCCGCGTGATGGTGCATGGCGTCGCAGACTATGGGGCCGAGGTCGTGCAGACGTCGCGCTCCCAGTCAGGGGCGCCGGGGGTCTATCTGCTGACACCGGTGCGCCCGTTGGAGCCGGGCTGGGGGGATACGACGCTGCTCGTGCTGCGCGGCTATCTCTACACGCCCAACGGTCGCACGGCCGATCTCGTGAAAGCGCAGGAAGGGGACACGCTCACGCTGGAAACCCTCGTGACCACCTTCCCGCCCACGGGTGTCGGGGCGGTGCAGTCGCCGACCTCACCGCGGGCGGTGCGCTTTCTCAATCGCGATACGCTGTCCGCCATGATGCAGCGTCCACTCGCCCCGGTCGTGCTGCTCGCGTTAGGCGATACCGTGACGCGTGATGTCACCCGTCCTGCACGGGTGCCGACGCCACCGTTGGGCGACGGCCCGCATCTGTCCTACGCCCTGCAGTGGTTCGGGTTCGCGATTGTCTTTCTGGTGGGCTTTCTGGCCTTTGCCTTTGCCGGTCGCACCAAGACCGACGACGAAGAGCCCGCGCGTTAGCGGCCGATGCTGGAATAGGTGAACCCTGCCGCCCGGACATCATCCGGGCGGTAGACGTTCCGGAGGTCCACCATCGCGCGGGTCCGCATGAGCGCCCCCAGGCGATCGAGGTCCAACGCGCGGAACTCATTCCACTCGGTGATCAGCACGGCGACATCGGCCCCCATCGCCGCATCGTACGCGTCGCTGCACCAGGTGACCCCGGGGAGCAGTCCCTCGGCTTCGTGCATCGCGGCGGGGTCGAAGGCCCGGATCGTCGCGCCGGCATCTTGCAGCGCGGGTACAATCGCGAGACTGGGCGCGTCGCGCATGTCATCGGTGTTGGGCTTGAAGGCCACGCCGAGGACGGCCACCGTCTTGCCGCGCACACTGCCGCCACAGGCCTGCATCACACGGGAGGCCATGGCGCCCTTGCGGGTGTCATTGACTTGCACGACGGTCTCCACGATGCGCGCCGGTGCGCCATACTCCTGCGCGGTCCGTACCAGTGCAAGCGTGTCCTTGGGGAAGCAGGAGCCGCCGTAGCCTGGCCCCGCATGCAGGAACTTCTTCCCAATGCGCCCGTCGAGTCCCATGCCGCGGGCGACATCTTGGACGTTGGCGCCCACCTTCTCACACAGATTCGCGATCTCGTTGATGAAGGTGATCTTCGTGGCGAGAAACGCGTTGGCCGCGTACTTGGTTAATTCGGCGGTCTCCAGCGTCGTCATGACCACGGGCGTTTCCATGAGATAGAGCGGCCGGTACAGCGCCTGCATGACCTTTTGCGCACGCTCGGTTTCAGCGCCGATCACCACCCGGTCCGGGCGCATGAAATCTCCGATGGCCGATCCTTCCCGCAGGAATTCCGGGTTGGAGGCCACATCGAAATCCGCCTCGGGATTCGTGGCGCGGATGATCTCCGCGACCCGCCGTCCGGTCCCCACGGGCACCGTACTCTTCGTGACCACCACCGTGTAGCCCGTCATGGCCTTGGCGATTTCGATCGCCGCCGCTTCCACGTAGCGCAGATCGGCATGGCCATCCCCGCGACGCGACGGGGTGCCCACGGCAATGAACACCGCATCGGCGTCTGCCACCGCCGCGGCGAGATCCGTCGTGAAGGTCAGGCGACCGGCGCTCAGCCCCTTCGCCACCAACGCGTCCAGCCCTGGCTCATAGATGGGGATCTCCCCACGACGCAACCGCTCCACCTTCTCGGCGTTCACATCCACGCACACCACCGAGGGGCCGAATTCGGCAAAGCAGGCACCGGAGACCAGTCCGACATACCCGCTGCCAATCATCGCAATCTTCATGAGGCGGTTGCTCCACTGGAGTAATACGCGCGATACCAATCCACGAATCGGGCAATCCCCGTTTCAATGGAGGTGCTGGGGGCGAAGCCCACCGCGTCCGTCAACGCGGTGATGTCCGCATACGTGGCGGGGACATCGCCGGCCTGCATGGGGAGATAGTTCAGCATGGCGGTGCGGCCCAGCGCCTGTTCCAACGTCCGGATCAGATGCATCAACTCCACCGGATTGTTGTTACCGATGTTGTACAGCCGATACGGCGCGCGGCTGGTCGCCGGATCCGGATGCGCACCATCCCAGGCGGGATTGCCGGTCGCGGTGTGATCACTGGTCCGGATCACCCCTTCCACAATGTCATCGATGTACGTGAAATCCCGCTGCATCTGTCCATGATTGAACACATCAATCGGACGCCCTTCCAGAATGGCTTTGGTGAAGCTGAAATAGGCCATGTCCGGCCGACCCCACGGGCCATACACGGTAAAGAAGCGCAGGCCGGTGGTGGGCAGTCCGTACAGGTGGCTGTACGTGTGCGCCATCAGCTCGTTCGCCTTCTTCGTGGCGGCGTAGAGCGACACCGGATGGTCCACATTCTGGTGGACCGAGAATGGCATCGTGGTGTTGGCGCCATACACGCTCGACGACGACGCATAGGTGAGGTGCGCCACCTCGTGATGCCGACAGCCTTCCAGAATGTGGAGGAACCCCGCGAGGTTGCTGTCCACATACGCGTGCGGATGCGTGAGCGAATAGCGGACCCCCGCCTGTGCGGCGAGATGAATGACGCGATCCACGCGCTCGTCGGCGAACAGGGCCTCCACGGCCGCGCGATCACCAAGCTCCACGCGCTGAAAGCGAAAGCCCAGGTGCGACGTGAGCTGCGCCAGCCGGGCTTCCTTCAGCGATGGGGCGTAGTAGCTGTTGAGGTTATCCACCCCCACCACGGTGTCGCCGCGCGCGAGCAGGCGCGCACAGGTGTGGTACCCGATGAAGCCAGCCGCTCCGGTGACCAGAATCTTCGCCATAGGGGAAAGTAGGCTGAGGGCGCGCTAGAGCAGGGTGCCGCTGAGAAACAAATAGGCGACGCTGAAGTAAATGCTGATCCCGGAGACGTCCACCAGCGTGGCCACGAACGGCGCCGAGGCACTCGCGGGGTCAAAGCCGAACCGGCGCAGCAAGAAGGGGAGCATGGAGCCGGTAATCGATCCCACCGTCACAATCCCAATCAGGGCACACCCTACGGTGAGCGCGATCAACAGTGAGTGCGGGCCATAAGGATACAGGCCGAGGGCATTCCAAATCAGAATGCGGAAGAACGCGAGGCTCCCCAGCAGTGTCCCCAGAATGAGCCCGGCCGGCAGCTCTCGCCGTACCACCTGCCACCAATCCCGCAACGACACCTCGCCGAGCGCCATGGCGCGGATGATGAGCGAGGTGGCCTGTGAGCCGGAATTGCCGCCGGAGCTCATGACGAGCGGAATGAACTGCGCGAGAAAGGCATGCTGCCCGATCTCGCCTTCATAGCGCGCCATCACCCCCGCCGTCATCATCTCGCTGAGCGCCAGAATCGCGAGCCACCCGCCGCGCTTCCGTACGTTCTGCCAGAGGCCGATTTGCATGTAGGGCTCTTCGAGCGCCTCCATACCGCCAAACTTCTGCGCGTCTTCAGTCTGTTCTTCCTGGATGACGTCGATGACGTCGTCGACCGTGACCACCCCAAGCAGCCGCCGCTGCGGATCGACGACAGGAAGCGCCACGAGGTCGTAATTCGAGGTCACCTGTGACACTTCTTCCTGCGGCGTCTCCGGCGACACGCTGACGACATCCGTCCACGCCAATTCGCTGATCTTGGCCCCTTCCGGGGCGGCCAGCAGTTCGCGCAGCGAGAGCACCCCGCGGAGGCGGCCGTGCAGATCGACGGTGTAGATCGTGTACATCGCTTCGCGGCGCCCCGCCCGCGCCATCGCCCGGACGAAGCGCAGCGCTTCTTCCACCTCCAGCGATTCGTCGACCGATACGAACTCGGTGGTCATCAGGCCACCGGCGGTGTACGGATCGTACTGGAGGAGCCGTTCCGTGGCCGCCTTATCAGCGGGGGTCAGCTCGGAGAGGATCTCGTCGGCGGTCTCTTCATCGAGCTCTTCGAGGACGTCGGCCCGCTCGTCGGGCGTCATCTCCGCCACGAAGCTGGCCGCTTCGCGCGCGGTCAGCTCTTCGAAGACCTGCGTGCGGAGCTCTTCGTCGAGATACTCCAGCACATCCGCGGCACGGTCTTTCGGCAACGCGGCGAGAAACGCCCGCACCATCTCTTCCGGCAACGCCTCGGCGACGTCGGCCAGATCCGCGGGATGCATCTCCTCGGTCTGCGGGCCGATGCTGTCTGGCGCCTCCTCGAGCAACTCGAGAATGTCCGGCGCCAGGAGCGCCGCCAGCGGCCGATCCGTGGTGTTCCGGGGTGGTGTCATCCGGGGCCCCTCCCGGGGTACCTGCGAGAGGCAGGCACCGCCGCGCGGCGTGCAGTGAGTTGTGTCGATGCGGATCAGGTTCCGGCGCCGGGCTCGCATCCTGCGCGAGTGGGGCGTCGGCGAGGGCAAGTTAGCCCTGAACGACGCCGCCGAGAAGCGGGGGCCGCCGGTGAACTCCCGGCCTCGCCCCGCACCCGATGGTCAGGCCAGCGGCAGTTGCCGCAGCTGCACCAGCGTCACCGACCGCAGCGACTGCCCAATGGGGGCGAGCGCCGCCCCGACCGATGCGGCGAAGGGTACCGCGTCATACGGCCCCTCGATCTCCACGGTGGCCCCCGCGAGGGTCACGTCGGCCGTCACGATCCCGGGCACACCGCCCAACGCGGTGTGGGCGGCTCGGGCGGCATGTACCGCGACGAGCCCATCCAGTTCGAGCCGCAGGGTGGTTCGTGTGGCTGGCCGAGGGCCATCGCTTCCTGCCGTGGGGTTCATCCGGCCATCTTTACGGGATGTCCGGTTGCCGTCAAGCGACCCCCGCCGCTTTCCGCATTCACTTTCCGAGTATGCCACGCGTAGCCTTCCTCGGCCTCGGCGCCATCGGCGCTCCCATGGCCCGCCATCTGGCCGATCCCGCCCTTGATCTCGTGGTGTGGAATCGCACCCGCGCCAAGTCGGAGGCCTTTGTCGCGGAGACACCGGTTCGCATCGCCGAGTCCCCGGCTGATGCCGCGGCGGGACGCGATATCGTGATCACCTGCCTGCCGGTGTCGAAGGACGTGGAATCGCTGTTGGATGGGCCCACCGGTCTCCTGGCGACGATGCCATCAGGGAGCGTGCTGGTGGACTGCACCTCTGGGGATGGCGTCACCTCGCGTCGGATCGCCGCCCGGCTGGCCGAACGGGGGATCGCGTTTCTGGACGCCCCCGTGTCCGGCGGGGTGAGCGGGGCGCTGCAGGGGGCGCTCACCGTGATGGTTGGCGGGGATGCGGCGGTGCTGGAGCGTGTCCGTCCGGTGCTGGAGCGGTTTGGCAAGCGGATTGTGCATTGCGGTGACGTGGGCACTGGTGACGCCCTCAAGGCGGTGAACAATGCCCTGCTGGCGATGCACATCTGGGGTGCCGCTGAGGGGCTCGTGGCGCTCGAGAAGGCCGGCGTCCGCTCGGAGGTGGCGCTCGATGTGATCAACGCCTCCAGTGGGCGCTCCAACGCGAGTATGAACCTGTTCCCCGAGCGCGTGCTGACGCGCGCATTCCCGCGCACGTTCCGACTGGCGCTCCTCGACAAGGATGTCGGGATTGCGGCCGATCTGGCGCGAGAACAGCGCGTGCCATCGCCGCTGTTACAGTTGACCGCCGAGTTGTTCCGCATGGCGCATGACGAGCTCGGCGAACTCGCCGATCATGTGGAGGCGGTGCAGGTCGTCGAGCGGTTGGGGCGCGCGCAGATCGGGGGGGCTCCGACGGACGGGGCTGCCGAGGATGGTGCCGCATGAGCGCGACGATGGCCGGGCCGATTCACTCGGTGGAGGCAATCCGCGCGCAGTTCCCCGCCCTCGGGCGGCGTGAAGGGGTGATGCCGGTGGCGTTTTTCGATGGCCCTGGTGGCACGCAGGTGCCGCAACAGGTGGCGCAGGCGATGACCGACTACCTCCTGCATCACAACGCCAATACGCACTGGGCCTATCCCACGAGCGTCGAGACCGATGCGCTACTGGCCAACGCGCGCGTCGTGCTCGCGGAGTTCCTCGGCGCCTCCGCCGGGGAGATCTCGTTCGGCGCGAACATGACGACGATCCTGTTTCATATTGCGCGCGCCATCGGTCGCACCCTTTCCCCCGGTGATGAGATCATCGTCACCGAACTCGATCATCATGCGAACGTCGCGCCGTGGCAGGCGCTCGCACGCGAACGGGGCGCCGTCCTGCGGTGGCTCCCACTCGACCTCACGACCTATCGGCATGAAGTGGGCGCGCTGGAGCGCCTGTTGTCACCGCGCACGAAGGTGGTCGCGATCGGTGCCGCGTCCAATGCGCTGGGGACGATCAGCGAGGTGTCGGCCATGGTGGCCGCCGCGCGCGCCACGGGGGCGATCACCGTGGTCGACGCGGTGCACTTCGCCCCGCATGCCGTGGTCGATGTGCAGGCCATTGGCTGTGATTTCCTGCTCTGCAGCGCGTACAAGTTTTATGGGCCGCATCTTGGCGTCTGCTACGGACGGCACGATGCCACGGCCGCCCTCGATCTGCCGCGACTGGAGCCCGCACCGGATTATGTGCCGGAATGCCTGGAGACTGGCACGCAGAATCATGAAGGCATCGTTGGGGCCGCCGCCGCCGTGGAGTTCCTGGCGTCGCTGGCGTCGGACACCGGTGCCGATCGCCGCACGCGCCTGATGCAGGTGATGCACGGGTTGCATGCCCGGGGTGAGGCGCTGTTGGCCCAGCTGTGGCAGGGGCTCGCCGCGATTGACGGGGTGACGCTCTACGGGCCGCCCCCGGGCACCCCGCGGACCCCCACCGTCTCGTTTCGGGTCGCGGGGCATGATGCCGAAGCGGTGAGCAAGGCGCTGGCGCCGCGCGGGGTATACGTCTCCCATGGTGACTTTTATGCCACCACCGTCGCGCGTCGCCTCGGGGTGGAGGCGGACGGTCTCGTCCGTGCGGGGTGCTCCTGCTACACCACCGCCGATGAAGTGGCCCGTTTGATCGATGGCGTTCGGGCGTTGCGCACGGGGACGATCTGAGAGGCAAGACCGTAGCCCGTCGCGCGACGCGGTGGCTCGTCGCCGCGACCGCGACGATGATGGCGACGATGACGGCGATGGCCTGCACCGCCCGCGCACGCGTCGCGGAGCCACCGACGGCGGAGTTCCTCGTCGCTGCCGGTGATTCCACCTATTGGGTGCGCAGCGGGGTGGATGGGGTGCGCATTCGACGGGCACCGATCCTGCTCACGCGGGTGGAGAACCGGTTCTACGAGATCTTCATTGCCGACGACGTCGTGGATTTCGACGACGCCGCCTTCGCCAGCGCGCGGCTCTATGCGCGTGATGTGGCGCAGACGGACTCCGTGCTGCTCTTCGCTGATTCCACGGTCTCCATCGAAGCGGCCCGCTGGCGTCGCGCGCATCCGCAGGCTGCGCCGCTCGATGCCGAAGCCGATGCGCCGGCGGGGAATCCCACGACGTCGGTGTCCGATGACATCGAGATCGTCGATGTGCACGGGCCGTGGATCACCCTGACGCATTTGCTGGATGTCGACGTCACCGATTCCACGCGGCACCGGCACACCGGACGCCGCATGGTGATCGATCTGCGCACGGGGCAGCGCACGTCGCTTGCGGCCATGTTTGACCCGACGGAGGCGGCACGTGTCGTCGCGACCGCGCAGGCGGCGTTCGGCCGCCTCACGGATTCCATTCGTACCGCCTCCGATCAGCGCGCCGCAACGGCGCGCGTCACGTTGCCGAGTTTTCGCTTCGATTCCACCAGCTTCGGGCTCACCGCGGTGGCGCAGTCGCCGGCGATCGCGTTTATGGTGCCCGGGACGGCCCTCGATGGCGCCGCGCTCGCCTTGAATCTCCCGCCCGTCGTGATCGCAGCCCCCGCGTGGTGGACGGCCACGCAAGCCACGCGTCCCGTCTGGGCCAAAGACTCCAGCAGCTTCCATTGGCGCGGCGCAGGGTACACCGTGGTGGCCCGTCCTGACAGCAGCGGCGAAACACTGGCGCTGACGTTGCACGCCACCGCGGCGTCCGCCGCACCTGCCACCACACCTGCCACCGCACGTGGTACCACGCCCGTATGGCCTCTGCTCACCGTGCCAATGCCAGCCTACGAATGGCTGCCGATCGACGTCCCACCCCTCCCGATGGCGCTGCGCGATGCGTTGGCGCGCGCCTTTGATGCCGCCTCGGCGCACGATGGCACCGTCCAGGCGGCTGTCGCGCTCAGGCGTCTCCGCCCAACCCGGCGCGGCGGCGCATGAGTGCGCTCGCGGCACCGAACAGCCCCGAGCCGGAGCGCCCACCGGCGCATGATGCGTTCGCCGCCATGCGGCTGCCGAATTTCCGGAAGTACATCGTTGCCCTCTTTCTGCTGACCCTCGGCGTGCAGATCCAAGGCACCGTGGTGGGGTGGCAGATCTATGATCTGACGCACGATCCGCTGGCGCTGGGCTTTGTCGGCCTGGCGGAGGCGCTTCCCGCGATCAGTCTGTCGTTGCTGGCGGGCCATGTGGTCGATTCCCGTGATCGCCGACGGATCGCGCTCCTCGCGCTCATCGTCTTGCTGCTCACCTCGGCGGCCTTGTGGGTGCTCTCGCAACCGTCGCCGTCGGGGATGGCGCTCGCGATTCCCGTGCGTGTCCGGTCGATCTATGCCGTGATCATGTTGAGTGGCGTGGCACGGGCGTTCTTACAGCCCGCACGGCAGGCGCTGAGCGCCGAGCTGGTGCCGCGCGTGCTCTTCAGCAATTCCATCACCTGGCGGAGCGGCAGTTGGCAGTTGGCGTCGGTGCTGGGGCCGGCCCTCGGTGGTCTGCTCTATGCGCTCGGTGGGACGGTGACCGGTTACGCGGCGATCGTGGTGCTGATGACGGCGTCGTTGTTCGTCCTCCTGACGGTGCGCCATCGGTCACCGCCGCGCGAGGTGGGGCATGAGCCTATCTGGACGTCGATTACCGGTGGGCTGCGCTTCGTGCTGGCCGATCCGCTGTTGTTGAGTGCGCTGACGCTCGACCTCTTCTCGGTGCTCTTTGGTGGCGCGACGGCGTTGTTGCCGGTCTTTGCCGCAGAGATTCTGCATGCCGGCCCGAGTGCGCTTGGACTGCTGCGGGCGGCGCCGGCGGCCGGTGCGGTGGTGGCCAGTGTGTTGCTCTCCCGTTGGCCACCCTTTGCCCGCACGGGACCCAACCTGCTCTGGGCGGTGGCGGGCTTCGGACTCTGCTCGATGGCGTTTGGAATCAGCACGAGCTTGCCGTTGTCGCTCGTGCTCCTCGCGCTGGCCGGCGCCTGCGACATGGTGAGCGTCGTCGTCAGGAGTCTCATGCTGCAGGTGCGCACCCCCGACGCGCTCATGGGGCGGGTGTCGGCGGTCAATCAGATCTTTATTGGGTCGTCGAACGAGATTGGGGCGTTCGAGTCCGGGGTGACCGCGCGCTGGTGGGGCGCGGTGGCGAGTGTCGTGGTCGGGGGGATGGCCACGCTGGGGGTCGTCGCGGTGGTCGCCTGGCGGGTGCCGGCCCTTCGCCGACTTCGCGCGCTCGATCGACGGCCCGCCGAGTAGCTCCCTGATCCTCCGGGGGGATGCGGCTCCCGGCGCGGCTCCCGGCGCGGCTCCCGGCGCGGCTCCCGGCGCGGCTCCCGGCGCGGCTCCCGGCGCGGCTCAGCTCGCGGTGTCGGGCTCTGTGTCCGGATCGAAGAGCAGTTCGACTTCGGTGCCGTCGCGCGCCACGGTGGTCGCCGGGAAGACGCTGCGGGCCTCGCGGGCGAGGTCATCGGTATCGCGGGAGTAGCGGGCGGAGACGTGTGTCAGGAGCAGGCGGCGCACGCCAGCTCGCCGGGCGACGTCAGCCGCCTCCCGCGCCGTGCTGTGGCCGGTTTCGAAGGCCCGTTCGGCCTCTTCGTCGGCAAAGGTCGACTCGTGGATCAGCAGATCGGCCCCGGTGGCGGCCAGGATCGTACTGGCGCAGGGGCGGGTGTCGCCCGTGATCACCAGCCGCCGGCCGCGGCGTGGCACCCCCACCAGGTCGGCGGGGTCCACGGTGCGCCCATCGGGGAGCGTGACCGTCTGCCCCCGGTGGAGCAGTCCCCAGAGCGGCCCTTCGGGGACCCCCCGTTCGCGGGCGAGCTCGGGGTTAAAGCGCCCGAGCCGGGTCTCCTCAATGAAGGCGTAGCCGACGCAGGAGGCTCCCTGATGGTCGACGGCAAAGGTTTCAATCCGAAAGTCTTTCCGCGGTATGGACGCGCCCGGCTCAAGTTCGGTCATTGTGACCGGGAAGGTGGGGCGCTCTCCCCCCATGGTGATGCACTGTTGCAACACCCGGGAGGACCGTGGCGGTCCCCAGAGTCGCAGCGGATCGGTGCGTCCTTGGAGCTGGAGGGTGCGCAGGAGCCCGGTCAGGCCGAGGATGTGGTCGGCGTGCATGTGGGTGAAGAGCACGTCGTGCAGCCCGAAGGAGACGCCGTAGCGCATCATCTGCCGCTGCGTGCCTTCACCGCAGTCCACGAGAAAAGTCTCGCCCTCCCGAATGACAGCGAGGGCGCTGACGCCCCGCTCCACGGTGGGACGGGAGGCGGCGGTACCCAGAAAGCGGACGAGAAAGGGCATCCTTCCAATATATGCGATTCGGGGGACTGGTGCCGTTGGGGCGTCCTCCGCCGACGCCGCACCGGGTGCCGCCGCGCCGCTCCCGTTCGCTGTGGCCCGACCTTTGCTGTAGAGCATGTCGACGATGCAGTCATCGGGTGTCTTCAGCTGCTGCGGTGCGTTCGTGCTGCGGGGTCGGGCGTCATCCAACGGTGAGTTTCGGGCCGGTCAGGGCCGGGGGGTTCTGATCGATGGACTCACCACTGTGCGTAAACATCCGGATTGCCGGGGGGCATATGACCGGAAAGAGTCGGCGCGGGTTCGCGTCCATGGATCCTGCGCGTCAGCGTGAGATCGCCAGCAGGGGTGGAAAGGCCGCGCATGAAAAGGGCACGGCCCATGAATGGTCCTCGACCGAAGCCCGCGAAGCGGGACGGAAGGGCGGGGTGATTGTGTCGCAGGATCGCGCGCACATGGCGGCGATTGGTCGGGAAGGGGGCGAATCGCGGAGTGCGGCGGCGCGGATGGCGCGGCAGCAGTTCATGGATCGCGAAGTCCCACTCACGGGGATGCAGAACGGGCTGGCAGACGTCCTGCGCGCCAAGCCGGTCACCGCGGATCGCGCGGCGGACAGCAGCACGCGCTACACCACTGGGCACAATGGCCTGGCGGCTGACGTCTCCCCGAACGCGTCGCCTCGCTAACACGACGGGTGACGCGTTCGCTGGACGCCACAATGCAGGAATGACAATGATCCGCCGACATGTCGGCGGGAGCGCGACGGTCACCCCCCGGGGTGGCCGTTTTGTTTTGTCGGGGGACGAGGCTTCGGCCTTGGGCGCGACCGCGATCGCACTGGCTGAGCCCGCCAATTACCCCGGATAGGCCGCCAACAGCCCCTGGTGTCGCGTCGAGTCAATGTTGCGACCGCTCACCACTAAGCAAACGGGCCCATCTATACGGTCGAATTTCCCGTGTCGCATTGCTGCAACAGTCACGGCGCCGGCGCCTTCCACCGTCCAGCCGCGCTCCCGGAACAGCCACGCGATCGTTTCCCCGAGCTCCGCCTCGCTCACCAGCGCGAGTCCGTCAGCACACCGCTGGCCAATCTCCAGCGCTGGGGCGTCGATCTGGCCGGCCAGCCCGTCGGCCAGCGTTGGCGTGGAGGGAATCGCCATGACGCGCCCCGCCGCGACACTGTGCGTCATCGCGGCCGTCTCCACGCTCTGCGCCCCGAGAATGCGCACCGATGGCGCGGCGGTGCGCAGGACCGCCCCCATCCCGCCCAGGAGCCCGCCGCCCCCGACACAGATCACGACCGTCCGCACCGGCGGCAGCTGCGCCAGGATCTCCAGTGCCACCGTCCCTTGGCCGGCCAGCAGATCCACGCCGAGGCACGGGTTGATGAAGCGGAGCCCCTCCCGCTCGGCGTGGGCCACCGCCAAGGCCATCGCGGCATCGTAGTCCGGAGCATCGTCGTTCACCGTTGCCCCGAGCGCACGAATCCCCGCCTTCTTCACCTGGGGCGCCGTGGCGGGCACAAAGAGCATCGCGGGCGCCCCAAACGCCTTGGCCGCATAGGCGACCCCCAACCCATGATTGCCGGCGCTCGAGGCCACCACGCCACGCGCCCGTTCCTCGGGCGTGAGCCCAGCCAGCACCGTGTACGCGCCGCGCACTTTGAACGACCCTGTGGGGTTCCCGAACTCCAGCTTGAGCCACACCTCCGTCCCCAGCGTTGCCGACAACCCGGCGTCGTGAACCAGCCGGCTCGGCGGCATCACCGCCGCGAGTTGTGTGGCCGCTGCCTGCACGGCGGCCAGTGACGGAAAAATGGTGGGGGGGAGTGTGGCCATATGGGGAATCTACGAGCCGCTGCCGTAGCGGCGCACGTAGCGTCCCACATCGAACTTCAGC